>CAMJWQ010000080.1 GCA_946409475.1 uncultured Lachnospiraceae bacterium | reverse complement strand
AAACAAATATCTTTTCCGGCGTCAATGTGATAAGCAGCTTCTGTATCCGCTCCCCAGCTGTTGATACCGCCTACTCCTCTGACCGCGCCCAGAATGGATACCACGGTCCTTCTGGCGGGGGGGAGTTCTTCCTGATGGGTTGCATTTTCCAGCTCCTGTGCCGTATAGGGAATGCAGGAAAAGGCAAATTCTTTATCGGCAGCCTTAAATTTCAGTCCGCATATATGGTTTCCCTTATCGGAATTATTCAGAGTCGTATTCCTATACACCTCCAGCCACTTTGTCCGCATATGCACGTTACAGTCCTGGGGTACCAAATATTTAGTAATGGGAATTCCTTCTATTTTATAAATTCCAGGTATCCCGCCTGCCATTCTATCCGGATAAGTTTCTCCCGAAAGACCTTCGTACCTATACCCGACAGCCTTTGTCGGCATAATAAAACGCATTCCGAATACGGGAAGCTCCGGTAAACTCCTATTGCCGTAGTAATGTACATCCATATTTAATTCCCCATTACCGGATACCCCGTAGGCTACTTCTACCTTCGTTGACGGAACCGTAATTGTTTTATAGCTAAAAATGATTTTTATATGGCCTGCCGTTTCCTTCCCCGTATATTTATTATTTTCCAGTGCCATAGGCAATTTGACTTTTTTTCCCTCCACAAACAGCTCTGTTCCGACACATTCCAAAAACATATCTGCACTTAACCACATACCTGCGTGCAGTGGAAATTTATTCCCCCTGTCATTATCGGTCGTGGCACGCCAAAAAGCAGGCCCGGGAACCCGGTAAAGCCATTCCATTCCATCTGTCACCAGGGATTCCAGACCACCCAATTGATAGGAAAAAATGTAGCTGTACTTATTTCCATGTACCCCTAATGTGCAGTCTCCGTATACCAGCTGCATGACATCATCCTTTTTCTTCAAATCCTTGCTATCTGTATATTCCATAGTAATGTCTCACCTCCTGTACGGCCGGTTTTTCACTTCTGTCCGCAAACAATATCCCGTTTCCGGAAAATTCATAATCAGAAGGCCTGTCGTCAAAATCTCCTCCGTAGCGAAGTACTTTTTCTTTCGTTATCTCATCCTGTATCCAAAGTGCCTGGTCTATATAATCCCATATAAAGCCTCCCTGATACCCATCATATTTATTCAGGAGCTCCATATAGGCTCTCATTCCTCCCAGGGAATTTCCCATATTATGCATATACTCGCATAAGATTACCGGTTTGGAAGGCCGGTTATCCAAATATTCCATGATTTCTTCAGGCGTTGCATACATACGGCTTTCCACATCAGATACGGCCGATTCATACCTTCGGTTATGAAACACGCCTTCATAATGAACCAAACGGCTTTCGTCCTTCTCTTTATAAAAACGGTTCATGCACTTCAGGTTATCTCCTGCGTAGGACTCATTTCCAAGGGACCAGAAAAGAATCGACGTATGATTTTTAAAGGTTTCAAAATGAGTCCCTGCCCTGTCCATGATAACGTTTTTCCATTGCTTTATGCTTCCGGGCACGTTCCATGACGGTTCCACGGCCCCGGCCTTTTGCCACGAGCCATGAGATTCCAGGTTAGTTTCGGCCATCATATATATCCCATTTTCATCGCACATATAGTACCAGGGTATCTGATTGGGATAATGACTGGTTCTCACCGCATTCACATGATTCCGTAACAGAATCCGCACATCACACTCCATTTCCTTTATTCCTATGCATCTTCCGCCTTCCGCACTCCATTCATGACGGTTAACTCCATTAATGATCAATCTTTTCCCATTAAGCAGCATCACCTGATTTTTAATTTCAATCCTTCTAAAGCCTATCTTGTACGGGACAATTTCTGCCAGAATGCCATCTTTATCTATTTCCAGACCGGCGGCATCTCCCATAAGTAACCTTAATCTTTGATTTACATTACGAATTCCGATATGATCCTCCTGAAGGATATATTTCTCCTTCATATCGGTATTAAGATTTTGAACCTCTTTTGCACTCATACCGGCACCGTTATCGGATACTTTTATAAAAACCCTGTCATCCTGCTGCTCCAGGCGGATAGTAATAATTCCCTTTGCACGAAGAGGTTTTATTCCATGATAAACGGCATTTTCGATAATCGGCTGCAAGCTGACCTTTACAATAGGATGCTTAAGAAGCGATTCGTCGGCCTCCCATATTACTTCCACCTTATCCTCATAGCGAAGCTGTAATATCTTAATGTACAGCTTCGCATTTCTGATTTCCTCTTCAATCGTAATAATAGGCTGCTCACTTTCCAGACTGACTCTTAGCATTTCAGAAAGATTTAAGATCATTTCCGCTACTTCATTATCTCCTTTATATGCCGCAATGGCACGCCATCTGATATTTTCCAGTGTGTTAAACAGGAAATGAGGACTGATTTGTGCCTGTAAAGCCGTTAATTGGGCTTTGTTAATAAGGTTCGTATAAGATTTCATCTCATCCTGCATCAGTTGATTGCTGTACAGGTTTCTGACAATGTTCAGTGCTATTTCATGTGTTTCATCCTTTCTAAGTCCCGTATCACCCGTATACCCTTCCGCATAAATATCCGGATTTTTCAAAAGATCAAGTATGCTTTTGACCGGATTATAGCAATACAGAGATATAATGAATGACGCAATGATCGAGATTATGATACATGCCAGGAATAATTGTGTATAGTAATTAAAAATAGCATTATTATATTCCTTGTAAACCTGCAAGGGTATTGCAGAAATATATTTCCAATCAAACAGCTCCGACGAAGCAACCGTAATCAAAATATCCTGCTTTCCGTCATTTAAAATCTGATATCCTTCCGTGTCTTTAAACTCTATTTCATTGTAAAAATCTATTTTATCAATTTTTCTTTCCATATAATCATATTTTGTGCTAAATATAATATTATCCCGGTTGTCTACAATCAAAAGCAGCTCTTCATTTCCCTGGGCGACGACCAGTTCTCTTAGCTTGTCTACATCAATATTAACAATTATCCCTCCCAGAAACTGCATTTGTGTCAGTCTCATGGGCTGCATATAGGAAATCAAATGCGGATACGTTCCGTATTTCGTACGGCTGATCATCCTGGCAGGTTCATATTCCCGCTCTATGAGATTTTCCACCCACGTTTGATCATTAAATTCTTCGATTTTTCCGCCGCCTTCATTGGTGATTATGAATTTACTTTTATTAGAAAATACATAAATAGAATCAATATAGTCAAAAACTCCCGCATATTGTTCAATTTTGCTTTTAACCTTTGTAGTCTGGTTGCGGCCGAAAATATCCTTTGTTCCCGGAAGCAAAAAGGACAAAACATCTTCATCCAAAGATAATTGTCCTGATATCTTCACCGCTTCCTCCATTACCACATCAATTCGCTCACAGGTTTTGGCCAATGAATTAATGCTCATATTCCCAACTTCATCTGCAATAATACTATTCATTTTATGATATACCGCAAGCATAATTACCGTATAGGTCGCCACCAATACGGTAAGGATAATGCCAAAGCTTTTTACCAGAATACTATTGAAGCGGTAGTCCTGTATATACTTCAGTATTCTTTGCCTTCTCTTTTTTTGTCTACTCTTCATTTATACTTTTGCTCCTGCAATATTCCCCCGGGGAATTTCCGGTATATTGTTTAAATATCCGATAGAAATACTTCTCGCTCCTGTATCCGACCATTTCACTCACCTCATATACCTTATATCTTCCGGTCAGCAATAGCTTCTTTGCCTTTTCCATCCGCAGTTCAATCAGGTAATCGGTAAAGGTCAGACCTGCATGCTGTTTAAACAGCCTGCTGTAATAGGCCGGATTCAAGAAGAATTTATCAGCCATCCCCTCCAGTGATACATCTTCGCCAAAGTGCTCTTTTAAGTAGGTAATAGATTGATCTATAAAGTTCCTGGAGCTTATATTCTGCTTCCTTTTAACCAATAGAACCGCATCACACAGCATGGACTTGCATTTTTCTTTCAAATCTCTGTGGTTGTTAGTGTCCAGCAGTTCCTGATACCTCACCTTTTTATTAATATCCTTCCAAAAATCAATACCCATCTTCATAAATTTATTGGAAATCATGGAAAACATATTGATAGACAGCTGCTGTACCTGATCTAAGGGAAGCTTACGTAGCTCAAAATACATGGTTTCCACCAATTCCGTTAATTCATCAAAATTACCGTCATTAATGATACCCATCAATAATTTGTATTTTTGAGTTAATCTCTCATAATCCTCCTGTTTCATATCTCTGTCTTCATATACATTTATTTCCCTTGATGACATCATACAGCTGTATTCCGTCATACCCATAAAATCCGGAAAGGTCTTTTCCGGATATGCCTTAAACTTTAATTTCAATAGCTGCAGAGCGGTTGTACATTTTTCTTCCATTTGTAAGTGTAATTTTTCGGTAAATTCCCTTTCCGAAATACTGCGGCAGCTAACCGCAACAATCTTCAGAATATTCTCGGAAAGAAATACGGGAAAATAGCGCAGGCCTTCCGTCTCTCCTCCGAACATGTTATTTACCAGGTTATAATAGTTTTCCCTCTGAAAATATCCTGTCTCACTTTCTTCTATCCTTTTGATATCAACAATACCGCACGGCTTGTCAGTCATAAGCTCCAACTGCAGAAGATTAATCTTCTTTCGGATACTGTCACGAGACATAACACCTCCCACCAAAAGACTGATCCAAAACTGTTCCCGCAGCTCCGGCAGCAATTCCAGAAATTTTTCTTTTTCTTTCGTTGCCTGTGCTTCACGTCTTCGTTCTTCCTCTAATTCATCTTTAATTCTGAGAAAGACCTCCTTCAGCTTCTTAAGATTTATGGGCTTCAATAAATAATGCTCCACTCCATATTCCACGGCTTTACGGGCATATTCAAACTCCTTATAGCCGCTGATAATCACTACTTTAACGGGCAGCCGGTTCTCGTAAATGTATCTCGCAAGCTCCAGTCCGCTCACTTCAGCCATTTCAATATCAGTCAGTATGACATCCACCGATTTTTCTTTTATGTATTCTATCGTTTCTTTGCCGTCCTCAAAAGAAGCCTGTACCTCAAACTGCATGCTGTTCCAATCTATATATTCACATATCCCCTTACAAATAGCTTTTTCATCATCTACCACAATAAGCTTGAACATTCTCCTATCTCCTTAAGTCCGTAAAAACTGTATCCACTTCCTGTAAATACACTGCCTTAAAAAGGTGAGTTCTCGTCCAGAAATTCTCCTGCATTTTCTTTGTTCACCTCAATAGTCTCAATGATGGTCATTTCCTCATAGTCTTCTCCCTTAATGATACATTCTGCAGTCCTGATTGCCTTCTCTACCATCGCCGGCGAATAGGTAAGTGAAAATAAATAATAATCCGGCTCATTCAGAATCCTTCTATACATTTCCTGTGATCCTGCCGAACCGGCTATCACTTTTAAATTGGTAAAGCTTTTGGCTGCCGTTGGGTTTGCCTTATATTCATCAAGAACATCCAGGATACCTAATGCAATTTCATCATCATGGGTAAAAATAGCTCCCACCTTGTCAATTTCCTCCTGGGGATTTTTTTCAATCCACTCTCTGAAAAGCTTTGCCGAATCCTTTCTTTGCCAGCCTGTATATCCTATTTGTTCCTTTGTAAAATCACCGCTTATGGTTTCATCAAATCCATCCGTACGCTGCTGAGGCACTGTTGACGTATCCCCTAAAATTTCGAGTACCTTGGTTCCGCCCGGGAACTGCTCATTAAAAATTTCGGCAGTCATAGTACCGATACCGGTATTATCACCTTTTACGGTAGCGGCAGGTGCAAAATCCGGTATTTCACGATCAAAAATAACAAGAGGTATTCCCGCATCCTGTACCACCATTGCCGCAGTTTTCAGTGATGCTCCGTCCATGGGCAGCATGACAATACAATCAACACCTTCATTAACAAGCTTTATTACCTCATCTGACTGTTCATTTGTATCCTTTGCGATCTCAAAACGATATTCCCAGCCATTCTCTTCGGCTACGGCCTTTATTTCCTTTTCCGCATAATATGCCACGGCCACCGGCCAATTGTGCGTTTCACCAATCATGCTCATGGCAATAATTCTCTTTTCCTGCTGCTTATCCTGCTGTGCGTCCCCGCATCCGCAAAGAAAGAATATCATGAAAAAAACAATAACAGACCGTATATATTTTACCCCCACAAAAGCCTCCGTTTTTTATTCCCTATAATATATTAATCATAGCATACTCCATGCTATTCTCCAAGTATCCTATATTTCCTAAGAAGCTAATCATCAAAAAAGGATACTGATCGGAAGGAAACCGTAACCGGGCGTTTCCTATAAATGAAAGCACCCTAACAATCAGGCACTGTTTCATCTTCGTGCCAGACTGTTAGGGTGCCATTTATTTTTTCTACTGCTTATTTGCATTTATACCATTTCAACCGTATCTTTTTCCCATTTTAATTTTCTATTCTTATTCGTTTTTGGAAAAAACTCCCCTAATTCTTTCTCTGATTACTGCATTATCCTTTACTACATCGATTAAAACGGCAATCAAAACAACTGTTCCGGTAACGATCGTTTCCCAGTAAGAAGAGACTCTCAGTAAGGTAATACAGGTTTTTATTACGCTGCTCAAAAGACCGCCGGCTATGGCGCCTACCACGCTCCCGATTCCACCGGCCATAGAGGTACCGCCAAGTACGGCTGCCGTAATGGAATCCATCTGCCAGCTTTCACCGATGCTGGCCTGAAAGGATGCCAGCTTGCATGCCATCAATACACCGGCTGCGGCAGAAAGCAAACCACTAAGACAATATACCAGCATTTCAATCCTTTCAATTGGAATACCGACAATTTTGGCACAATTCCTGTTACCTCCAAGGGCATACACATAGCGTCCTGTTTTGGTATTCTTCAGCCAAACGGTCAATACGATACATATTGCTGCCATAATGATAACAATATTAGGCAATATATTTCCGATTACGCCATTTGCCAGCACCTCTGCCAATTTCGGCATGCCTGTTATCGGCATACCTTTGGTAATGACGTAAACAATGCCTTTGTATATTTGCATGGTCGCCAAAGTTACAATAAACGGTGTCATTTTCATATAAGCAATAAAAAAACCGTTAACCGCACCAAAGAAAATACCAAGCAGACTGGAAAGCAATATGGAAAGAAGCGGATTCATTCCCATATTGACCATAAATATGGCACTGAACATTCCACATACGGAACCGATTGAAGCTACGGATAAGTCTATGCCTCCTGTCAGCAGCACGATTGTCTGGCCGAATCCAACAATAATAACAAATGAAGCCGCTCTGGTCAGTGTACTGATATTATATGCGGTAAAGAAATTTCCCGTAGTAATGTGTACCACAATACCAATTAAAATGGTGACCGCTAAAACCATGCCTGCCGTAGATTTTAAAAATTTTACTGCTTTTTCCATTTTTATGTAACCTCCTGATTATTGAAAAGCCACTTTCAATATGTCTTCCTGTGTTGTCAAATCAACGTCGTAGATATATCCACTAATATTGCCACGGTGTATCACCATAATTCTATCTGCCAATGCCAGCACTTCTTCCATTTCTGAGGAAATTACAACTACAGCGACTCCATTATCGGCCAGCTCTCTGATCAACTGATGAATTTCACCTTTTGCATTTACATCAATGCCCCGGGTAGGTTCATCCAGAATCAACATTTTAATTCCTTTTGCCATCCATCTGGCGACAATGACTTTCTGCTGGTTTCCGCCGGAAAGATTTTTAATCAGAGTATCACGCGAGGCCGTTTTAATTTTGAAGGAATTGATATAATCATCCGTAATGCTAACAGCCCTTTTGTAATCAATCAGACCGTTTCTGCTTAATTTTCCGTAGCTTGGAAGCATCATATTTTCCATGACCGACATGCCTGGTGTGATGCCGTCATGTCTTCGTTCCTCCGAAACGTAGCCCATTCCATAATGAATGGCTTCAACGGGAGTATTAATCTCAACCTCCTTTCCTTCAATAAACGTTTTTCCGCCATGTTCCTTTCTGGTAATTCCGAATACGCATTTAAATATTTCCGTCCTGCCTGCTCCTACCAATCCTGCCACGCATAGTATCTCGCCTTTTTTGATATGGAAGCTTACATCTTTAAATTCCCCTTTTCTGCTTAGATTCTCAGCCTCAAAGAAAATTTCATCCGGGACCTTTCTTTTTATCCTCTTTGTTTTTTCTATTTTTTTACCGGCCATCTGATTGATCATTTCATCCTTTGTGATATCCCCGACATCCACCACCCTGACCAAACGTCCGTCCCGCATAATAGTAATACGGTCTGCCTGTTCCATAACTTCATCTAAATGATGCGTGATAAATACCAGTGCGGTTCCGTTATTCTTCAAATTCCGCATAGCCTTAAAAAGGCTTTCTTTTTCCTTGCTTGTCAATACTGCCGTAGGCTCATCTAAAATCAAAACTCTCGGTGAGTATGTCAAAGCTCTTGCAATCGAGAACAGCTGCTGATAAGCAGCAGAAAATTTTTTAACCGGCTGTGTGGCATCAATCTGACTCACCTCAAGCATCTCCAAAAGCCGTTCCGCTTCCTTACAGGCGTTTTTCCACTTAATCATGATTCCTTTTTCTATTTCATTTCCAAGAAATATATTTTCCGTAATGCTGGCTTCCGGTATCAGATTCAATTCCTGAGGAACCAAAACAATATTTTTCTTTAATGCATCCTTGGGGGAGGAGAACCTTACCGGTTCTCCTCCCATAAAGATTTTTCCGCTGTCCATCGGAAACTGCCCCGTCAAAATATTCATCAATGTACTTTTACCGGCGCCGTTTTCCCCCACAAGTGCATGAATCTCACCCTTCTTTAACTGCAGTGTGACATTATCAAGTGCTCTTGTACCGGGAAAAGCCTTTGAAATTTCCTTCATCTCAATAACATAATCGTTCCTGTTATTCGCCATCTGCGCTTTCATCTCCATATAACATTTGAATGTATTTGTCCGCATCTGCCGCATATACGGAAGTGGATCCTACATCTGTTGACTCCTCTACCTGCTCACCGTCAATCGTTTTAATCGCATTGTAAATTAACTTATAGCCCATATCATAACAATTCTGAACCTGTGCCACATATAAGGTACCGTCCTTTAAGTAATTCAGCGTACGAAGATCATGATCCATACCCCCGATTACTATCCGGCCCGATTTTCCTGCATCCGAAACAGCCTGGCATGCTCCTACCGGGTTCGACATATTATTACAAAGAATGCCTTTTAAATCGGGATAAGCCTGCAGCCAGGATTCCGTAATGCTGATTGCCTTTTCAACCGCATCATTGTCCCTTTGTTCATCCACAATTTCAATATCAGGATATTTTGCAATGGTATCTTTAAATCCCTGCAGTCTCTCTTCATGAGAAGCCGCACCCATGGTACCTGATAATATGGCAATCTGTCCTTCCCCGTCCATTTTTTCGCATACCGCTTCCGCCAGAGCGCACCCGTCACCGTAGTTGTCGGTATTTCCCACAAAGAACGAGCGGTTGCAGTCCGCAACATCCGAGCTTGCAAATGTAGCTACCGGAATGCCGGCATCAACTGCCTGGTCAATTGCTTTTCCGGTGGTCTCAGGCTGATTAACATCTACGGCTATTAAATCCCAGCCCTGTCCAATTGCTGTTTCAATCGAATTAACCTGATCGACAGCATCCGGCTCTGCCGGTCCGTACCATTCATAATCAACGGTGACACCTTTTTCCGCCATATCCGAAACAGCCGCATCAATACCGCACTTAATGGCATCATACCAGCTATGGATGTTCTTATAAGTACAATAAATTTTGTAAGAATTTTCCTTTGGCTGATAGCCGGTATCAAAGCTTGTATCCGCCAAATCCGTCTTGCCCGTGGCACTGTCACCGGCTTTTGCCGCTGATGCATCCGCAGCTTCTGTTTCCGCAGCTTTTGCCTCTGTTTCTGCCGGAGTACTGTCTTCCGCTTCCGCCGCACCGGATGATGCATCCTGTGCGGATGAGCTTCCGCATCCGGATAATAAGGACATCGTAAGTATGACTGCCGTTAAAACTGTTACCATTTTCTTATGCATTTTTGTTTCCTCCCTAATTTAAAATATTTATATATAGTTTATTAACTATCTCCATTAAATAAATAAAATGTATTTTAAAATCTTATAACAGATTTGATTACTTCATCCTTTTGGGCCAGGCTATATTCCAGGGCATGTATACAATCCTTGAAATCAAAAATATGTGAAACGATTTTTTTCAATGGTATTGCTCCTGAAGAAACTGCCGCTATTGCTTTTGGATATAAATTCCTATAACGATATACGGAGTATACCGTACCCTCCATAGCATTTAACGTGGCAATGTCAAGCTCCAGCACCGGCTCAGGTGATACCCCTACCAGCGTGACTTTCCCCGCACGTTTCATCAGCTTACAGGTCTGCAGGGTCGTTACCCTGTTTCCCGCACATTCATATACCTGATCTGCTCCCCCTCCCGGTAATTTTTTCGCAAATTCTTCAATGCTCTCCCTTTTACTGTTAAATATACGGGAAGCGCCGACCTCCAATGCTTTTTCCAATCGTTTGTCCAACACATCGGCTACGTAAATTTCACTGACACCGCGCGCTTTTAAGCTCATAACGGTACATAATCCGATGCAGCCGCTCCCAAGGACGATTGCTGTTTCACCAATTTTGGCATTTGATAATTCCGTCGCATGCAATCCTACGCAGAGCGGTTCCATCAACCCACCCTCCATTGTATCTACATTTTCCGGCAGCTTATAACACATGCTTGCATTATGTACACAGTAATCAGAAAAAACTCCATCCTTTTCATGGGGGATTGCCATAAATCTCACATGCCTGCAAAGATTATAATGTCCGTTTCTGCAATCCTCGCATTCACCGCAGGGCACCCCCGGTTCCAGGGCTACTTTATCACCGGCTTTAAAACCATCCACGCCTTCTCCTATGGCTGATACGATGCCTCCCGGTTCATGTCCTAATACCAGCGGTTCCTCTAGCTCCCAATTTGCCAGCCGTCCTTCCTGATAAAAATGCAGGTCGGAGCCGCACACCCCCACATATTCCAGCTTAATCTGCAATTCTCCCCTTCCAGGCTGCGGAATATCGCGTTCTGTCCACTCCAGCTTCTGCTTACCCGTTAAAACACATACCTTCATTTTTCCTTCCACTGTTTTTCCTCCTGGTTTTTAAAATCCCTTTTCGGAATTCATCTACTTTTTCAGGTTATCCTCTTGACTCCTCCACAATAACCGGCCTCTCCATCAGCCCATAGGGAACCACCTGGTACCGCTCGGTGTAATCCGCCTCCTTCGGCTGAAAGCATGCCGCGTTAGTGTTCTTCGGAT
>CAMJWQ010000079.1 GCA_946409475.1 uncultured Lachnospiraceae bacterium | reverse complement strand
AACTGCCGGAGGCCAGCTGAGCAGTCATTTTCGATTGTAAGGCCGTATTCTGGGCATTTCTTATGAGCATTTCATTCGTTTTTTCGTCTAAGGCGGACATTGCTTCTGCCTGCAGCTTCTGGCGTTTTAATAATATGGCCTGGGAAAGAGCCTGCTTAAAGATAGGAAGGGTAATAATAAAAGCGGAATTAATTTTTCTGACCAGGTTCATGTTGCTGAACTGCATGGTCTTAATCATAGGAATAGACTGCAACGCCACATTTTCCGCAATTCTTAAATCCTGGGTTCTTTGTTCCAGCATCATTTTTGCCTGTTCAAGACCTGTAAGTTCAAATTGGATAGAGTTATCTCCGGTTCTTTCCATCTCATTTTTTCGTTCCGTAATATAGGCATCCAATTCATTGATACCCTGTTCTCCAGCCAATATGTATTTTGTTAAGGCATGATAATAATTTACATTTGTCTGAAACATATCCTCTAACTTTTTATTTGACTGCTTGATTTCCGCTTCATACTGTTTTAATTTTACATAAATTTTATCTACTTCATCTCCCATTGTATGATATTTCGCTAAAATCTGGTCCAGCTGTTTTTTCAGGTTTCCAAATAGCTTCTTAAATAATCCGGGATTCTCCTTGATCTCCTCAATGTCAAACTTATCCATTATTTTGCCGAGTAAAGTTAACATCTCTCCCGATTCATTGATTTGGCTCATATTCATACTGTTAAGAATCACGTCGGAACATTTGGAAATTTCCTCAGCCACTTCACTTCCAAAGCCGACAATAGTTTCCGCATCATTCACATGAATCGTACTGACCAAATCGTCTACCTCTTTAGAATTCACCAATTCTTTTCTCATTTGTTCCCTGTCTGCCTGAATATTATATTCCTTTACCTCTTCCACTGCATTTGCTTCCGCTACAGCCGGAGTATTTGCACTTTGCTGTGCCTGTGTTTCAAATTTTAAACCCATTACCATTACCTGCCTCTCTTAAATATTTTTCCCGCAAGGCTTTCTCTCCTGCGTTTTACTTGCTGTAAATCAGGTACCGTTAAATCATATTTATATTCACCGGCTTGATGCTCCAGCATAACATTCTCCACAAAAAATCTTTCTATACTTCTGTATCCTGTCGGTACAAACAGGGCAATATCAAAACCAATCAAATTTAAATATGCCGCAACGATACTATCCTGAATGGTGCATTCACTTTCATCCGTATGGATAATCATTAATTTAGGAATGCTTTTCGTAAAGTCATATTTTTGAATTAATCTGAGAATGGACTTATCCAAATTCAATAAAGTCGCAATTATGACATATTCCGTTCCGTTTGTGCCGGTACCTGCTATTATTTTTCTATCTATCAGCTGCTGTAATTTATCAAGCATATAGTCCTGCATTTCCTCCCTGATAAAAGCATATTGGTAAGCAGAGCTGCTTTTGATTTTGGAAATCAGCAGCCTCCCATTTCGAAAATAATTATGAATTTTATCATTAAAGGGATTATTCCAGTCATTTTTAATGTAAGGCAAGCTGTTTATAGTAAAGGTATCTTCATTTTGCATTTTGGCGATATCATACCAATAATCATCTATGTCACCGGGAATTCCTGCTATTTTGGTAAAAATAACCGGTACCATAACCCTGTCATCAAAGGTTTCAAAATTGGGTCTGTATAATGCCTCCTGATTCCAATAAATTCCTATTTCCTCATAGGTTGTCTGCAGCGTGACGGAAATTGCCCTTTTGAACTGATTGCTTCTGTACAGCCCCGTATCCTGATATAACAGGGAATGTAAATCCTGTTCCGCATGATAAGCGACCGTGCCAAAGCGAAGCTCTTCAAAGCTGGTGGGAAACTTTTCTTTTGGCAATGAGCCTTCCTGCTTTTTTTCAAAAAATAAAGAATCCGTAATTTGGGACTTCCTGGATAAATCCGGATTTACTATTACGATATCTATGGGCATTCTGGCCAGGATTCTTAAAAACAGTTCCTCATTAGTATTATCACATTGTCCATAATATATTAAGGTGTTCAATTCTTCTTCCATACCGTTTTTAAATAACCGGGGAACAAATTTATTCATCCAGCAGACCAGCACAATGGCTTTATTCAAAAACTTCTGGATTCCTATTTCCGTATCCTCCTTCAGAACAGCCGCAAAGGCATTTCTTGCATATGCCTTAACATCCAGGGCAGATACTGAGATCTGCTCTCTCATGTCATAAATGATCTGCATAGCGTTAGAGTAACGGTTTCTTTTAATTTTAGATACCTCGCTATAATCCGGCATGGTAATTCCATTCTCAATTATATGCACCTTTCTGCCGGTATCCTCTAATTTGATTTTCCATTTTAATAAATCATTATAATAAGTATTTTTATCCTCCGTGCCCCACATTCCAACAAACATATTAAAATAGCAATCCGAGCCGCTGCCTCTTTGAATTTGTTTTTTTAATGAATCCTCCATGGGATTACCGTTGATCCATGCATTGGTATTCAATGTTTTTTTGACAGGTTCCAAATTTATAACGGGAATATTGCTTATTTCTATTAATTTTTCTTTTATTGCCGAGACAGAAAAATAAGCGGGAAATTTTTCGTTTCCCTCCCTGATCAGCTGGGAATACGTTTCATTCCCGTCTATTTTTAAGTAACGATCATCTCCTTCCGTCTCCAGCAATACCACATCGCATCCTGCTTTTGCTAACATATATAACATCTTAAGCTCATATTCACTGACACTACCCTCATAAATAATCTTAGGCGGCATATCACTTCCTATTTGCAATAAAACAGGCTCAAATTTATAATAGAACCAGCACATAAACTTTGTATAGGCGTTCAGGAGCATATTACCTGTCTTTCCCCGGGCTTCATATTCCGATAACACCTCATGCATGGCAATGGCCAAATCATTTCTCAGGGAAGCATTTACCCTGGGAAGCCATTTTTCCAGGGTCTTTTCAAAAAATGCCGTATCTACAAGAAGATTCCTGCCCAGTATCTCATCAAAATAGGAAAGTTGATTTTCGGTGGGATTTTGAATCTTTCCGTTTATACAAACACCGGATTTTAGTGCCTGCTTCACATATTGTAATAAAAATTTTTCTATTTCTCCACTGTACTGAGCAATACGGCAGACATATACCCCCATACTCCTTCGTTCGGAAAGAGATTGAAAATATTGTTCAAGCCGATCCAGTTGTAATCGTTTTAGCATATAAACCATCCCTGTAACCTTTATAGCTCTTTTATTTTCCCAAAATGCACACATTTACACATATTACTTATTATAAGGCATTTCGTTTTTTTCTCAATATATTTTGTTAAAACGTAACAAATATTTAATAATTTCTTTGTTTTTATTAAATTTACTTTTTTTTCTAAGAATGCTATACTATTTCTTATACGTATTTTAGTTAAGAGAGGTTATGAAATGAATCCTATCCCCATAAAAAATTATACAATTCCCCTTTGGGATGAATCGGAATTACTGCCCTTTACAGTAGGGGCCCTCTTATACACCCCGGCAACCAGCAAAAAAATTGCTTCCGGAATTATGGAAAAAAAATATGGTACAGGCTACTCATTAGCACTATGTCTGGAGGATTCCATCGGTGAGCTGGCTGTCAATACGGCGGAAGAACAAATTCAAAATACAATGGAAACCTTATATAATGAAACAAATAAACTGGCAGATGATCATTTTTATATACCCAAAATATTTATCAGAGTCAGAGAGCCGGAACAGATGATAAAGCTTTATCAGCGGATAGAACCCTATTCTGAGCTGCTAAGCGGCTTTATCTTCCCGAAATATTCCATTGACTGCGCGGAAGAATACTCCGCCAATCTCTTAAAAATTAACCGGGCCAGTTCCCATAGGCTTTATATGATGCCTATTATCGAAAGCAGGGATCTTATTAATCCCGTAAGGCGTCTTAGCTTACTGCAGGAACTAAAAGAACAATTAATCCATATGTCTCCTTATGTCTTAAATATCCGCGTAGGAGGCAATGACTTTTGTAAGGAGTTCGGTATACGCAGGCATTATACTCATACTATTTATGATATTTCGGCCGTGAGTATGCTTCTGGGGGACATCATCAGTACCTTTTCCCAGGATTTCGTTGTTTCGGGGCCCGTATGGGAATACTTCTCAAGCCATAACGATGAATGGAAAATCGGATTATATAAAGAACTGCAATACGATTTGTTAAATGGATTTATCGGTAAAACCGTCATACATCCCAATCAAATAGAAATTGTCAATTATGCCTTAAAGGTAAGCATAACGGACTATAATGATGCCTTAAGCATTCTGCACTTAGATGATGATTTTATCCAGGTGGAAAAATCAGCCGACGGCTTTCGGATGAATGAAGTAAAAACTCATAGGAAATGGGCAGAAAAAATATTAAAATTATCACAAATTTACGGAGTTAAAATGAATGAATCATCATAGTAGTGAGCTGATCAAATTAGCAAAACGGGATAATAATACAAAGAGACCCTATCTGTTGGTAAATCCTCTCCAGGGCAAGCACATTCCCGTATCACCTGCCGTATCCATGGAGCTGTTTCAGAAATTATGCCATAAGGCACATGAAAGGTATGGAAATGAACGGATTCTTTTTATAGGCTTTGCGGAAACCGCTACGGCAATCGGCAGTGCTTTGGCAGTTATGTATCCTTTCGACAGCTTTTATATCCAGACAACGAGGGAGCATTATCCGGAGGCGGAATACCTTTATTTTACGGAAAGCCACAGCCATGCCACCGAACAAAAACTCATTATAAATAACCTTAAGGAAATAATAGGGATGACGGACAGAATCCTGTTTGTGGAGGATGAAGTCACTACCGGCAATACCATTGAAAGCATCATGAAGCTGCTTAACAATACTTATTCCGAAATGTCCATGAGATTTGGGATCGTCTCTATTATTAACGGTATGAGTGATATTCGTTTGAAGGAGCTTGCCCTTAACGGCATAGATTGTATTTACCTATGTAAGGCGCATGTTTCCGATTATGAAGCCAGGCTTAAGGAATATTCTTATCCTTCTTCGTTAAGGAAGTTTTTGCAGGCAGCGGGGCAATACCCTGTATCTTCAATAAAAATAGGCCAAATGAAAAATCCCCGTTTCGGACTTAGAAGCAGTACCTATCTAAATATGTGCAGAAAATTTACGAAAAAAATATTGGCAGACTGCAAACAAAATTATAATAATTCAGGAAATTTATTGGTTTTAGGTACGGAGGAATTTATGTTTCCCGGTTTACTGGCGGCCGAAGCATTTGAAAGGGAGGGAATCTTCGATTCCGTTCGTTTTCATGCCACCACCAGAAGCCCTATACTTCCTTCCGGCGAAGCAGATTACCCTTTACACAGCCGTTATCAATTAAGCAGCTTATATGACAGGGAAAGAGTAACCTTTCTCTATAATTTAAAATCCTATGATACTGTCATCATTCTGCATGATTCCCACGCAGGCGGCCACGAGGGACTGCTTTCCTTATATACCGCCCTGCAATACAACCGTTGTAATGATATTCGTGTCTATGAATGGAGTGAGTAAATGAAAAGCAGCTATCGCGAATCAGATGTAACCCTGCTGTTAAAAGACATTTCCGGTATGATAACCCCCCTTCCGACTAAGGAGAGGGAAAAATACATACAAAAGGGAATACACTACTGTGAAATGTTACCTTTGGAATATAAACCGACCGGTGCCTATATGGAAGCTTACCAGGTTTCACTGTCTGCCTATGCAAAGGCAACGGCATCGGCTGTCTGTCAGGTTTCGGAAAAAATTTATAAAAAAAAGGGTAATACTATTGTTCTTGTATCCTTAGCAAGAGCCGGTATTCCTGTCGGTATTCTCATCAAGCATTATCTGGAAAGGAAATATTCTCTTACGGTGCCTCATTATGCTATTTCCATTATACGCGGACGGGGAATTGACGGCAATGCCCTTAATCATATCCTGTCACTTCATAAGGATAAATCCCTGCAGTTCATAGACGGCTGGATTGGAAAGGGTGCCATACAAAGTGAACTTACAAAAGCACTTTCCTCCTATCCTGCTGTTTCTTCCGAGCTTGCCGTTTTGGCTGATCCGGCAAATATAACCGACCTGTGCGGAACTCATGAGGATCTGCTTATCCCCAGCTCCTGCTTAAATTGTACCGTTTCCGGCCTCATCAGCAGAACATTTTTACGTGATGATATCATAAAACCGGCAGATTTTCACGGAGCGCACTATTACGGGGAATTGAAGGAAGAAGACGTATCTTATCAATTTATCAATACCATTGAACAATATTTTGATTACGAAGAAAAGCCCGTTACTTTGCAAAGAGGCAGAACCGGTCTTATAGAAGTACGGGAAATCGCAGCCTTCTATCATATCAGTGATATCAATTTTATCAAACCGGGGATAGGAGAAGCAACCCGCGTTCTTTTAAGACGGGTTCCCTGGAAGCTGCTCATCCAGGAAAATACGGAGGATAATCCTCTTCTTCGCCACTTAATACAACTGGCAAAGGAGAAGTCCGTTCCCATTTCCTATTATCCTCTGAAAAATTATAAAGCCTGCGGAATCATAAAACAATTTGCCGATGCCTGAATGACAAACAGCCCAGGCCTGCCTTAGGCCCGCTGCCTATACATTTACACCATAGGCCTTGCAGATAGCTTCCAAACCGCCCTGATACCCTGCGGCAACGGCATTAAACTTCCATTCCCCGTTATGTTTATAGATTTCACATACCACTAATGCGGTCTCTATGGAAAATTCCTCTTCCAGGTCAAATTTCAGTTCCGTCTCACCATTTGTATCAAATTCGTCCTTCATCTTTGCCACTCTTACATAAGCATTGGACACCTGCCCAAAATTCTGTCTTCTGGCTGCCGCATCATGGATGGTAACACAGATGGCTATTTTTTTGATTTCCTCCGGCATTCTGGTAAAATCAATGGTTATTACTTCATCGTCACCGTCTCCTTCACCGGTAAGATTATCTCCCGTATGCACAACTGCTCCGTTTCTTCCTCTCAGATTATTATAAAAAACAAAGTCTTCATCCCGTAACACTTTACCGTTCTCTCCCAGCAGAAATGCCGATGCATCTAAATCGAAATCAGAGCCCCCGTCATAGCGGTTGATATCCCAGCCTAATCCCACCAATGCTAATTTCATGGAATTATCCAATGTTACTCTTTGTCCTTTTTGTAAATTTACTGCCATAATAAATCCTCCTATCTTTCTATCTGTACATATTTAATAAAGCATCTAATCTGCCTGCTTTAGCAGCAGCCCGGCCAATTGCATTGACCATTCTTATTATTTTTTTCATATTTATTATACAACTTAATCCTATAGTTTTCCAGTCTAACCCGAACTCTTTTGGAAAAGTACACTATATAAATTATCGTCATATTACTATGATTAATATATCTTATTTACGCAATAACAATACATAGCATTATGGCCCTATCTCTCTGTTTTCACCGTAAATATGTATACTGTTTTTGGAAATCTTGGATTGATACAATGCCGAGTCAGCCTGTGACAACAGCTCTTCTGAAGTCATTCCTGCCACATATCCGGCAATTCCGGCACTTACCGTAATGCAGTCTTTTATTTCCTCAGGATACTCCGTATTCACATAATTACGTAAAGATTTCTGCATTGTTTTTATCATGGTTAATACCTTTTCCAGGGTAATATCCATAAATAATATGCAGAATTCATCTCCTCCGAAACGGAAGGGTATGGATTCTTTCCCACTGTCCTGAATAATCCGGGCAAATACCTTAAGAAGCTCGTCCCCTTTCAAATGACCTAACAAATCATTAACCTGTTTAAAGTTATCCAAATCAAACATGGCAAGAAAATTATTTTTTTCCATTTCTTCTTCAAGCATAATATTGAAATACTCCTTGAATGCCAATCTGTTATATACACATGTGAGGTCATCCTTTAACAGAGCTTTTTTTAGTTGATAACGTTCTATTTCACGTTTTATACTGACTGCATTTTTTTCTTTTTCAAATGTTATAATAACAATACTTACAATGTAACAGGCACATAATACAATAAAGGATATCATGAAATTAATGGCCTGATACGTACCATAGGTAACTTTAGCTTTATCGGGATCCCAATTTATATAGATCACGGAAATGTATTTTAGTAACAAGCTTAGGGTCGCGGTAATCGTTGTTAGCTTATAGCTTCCGTAAACCGTTGTCATAATAATGGGGATGGCAAAAATCGAAAAAAGAGAATTAAATACACTATGAACGGATAATATAACAAAACACATACCTGCAAAGGATAGAGAAATCGTGTAATATTTTATATTGTCACGGCAGTGTAATTGAAAAACCACATAGTAACTGATAAGGGCAAGAACTCCGTTGCAAAGTGCCGGTACCATAATATATTTTAATATATAAATACCAATGGTACAGGAAATTAAATTTTGAGAGCTCAGAATAAAATACATAATAATTTCTACTGCAAGGGAGAATAATGCAAACCCTGTAACGGTCTTAAAATGTAAGACTAACCATTTATTGTCTATCCTTTTATATTCATTTTGAATTTGTTCTTTTATCGTGTCATCCGACATATATTCACCCCGGGTAAAAAAGTTCTAATGCAGGTAAGGATATAGCTATCTTATCATAGTCAATTCATTGGAGTCTATTATAAATATGTAAAATTTTCCAAGGTTAAGAAGGCGTTTTATGTAAAACACGCATGATTTCACTTGCTTGCAGGGATGAAATCACAGAGTCGGGGCAAAAAACTTTTTTTCAACCTGACTATCACATATATTATACGGCTGCATAGAATAATTTTAAGATTACAAAGGGTGATTATTATGAGCCGCAATCTTGATTCTATGTACAATTCTCCTGATAATAAAATCAGGAGCTATCATACCGATACCTATGGTATGAATCGTGAAAGGAATACGCATATGACGGAAAATGATGAGTATTATGAAAACGATTATTATCGGAACAGATACTATCAGGACGATTATGACAGGGATGAATCATATTTAGATGATTACGATATGGACTATGACTACGACATGGATACCGATGATGAATATATGAATGACGAGTATTTCGAATCCGACAGAAATTATATGAAGAGCCTATATCCGGAGACCAGTAAGCGCATTCAAAAGCTGGTTGATGATGAATGTGATAAAATGGAATATGACGGAAGCATGATGTACGAAGAATACCCCAGTAAAGAAACTATTGAAAAAATAGTGGATAAAATATACATGATAATGGAAAAGGATAACAATCCTGCGTTTATGCAGGAAATACAGGCGCAGGAAAACGATCTGCAGTCCCAGCAATATCTGATACCTGCCGGCGGCGGATGGTTAAGGGACAGCATTCAGGTTCTTCTGCTTAATGAACTATTCGGAAGAAGACGACGCAGGTTCCCACGCAGATACCGGTATTTCCGCCCACCCTTCAGAAGATACCGTTCACGCCGCTACTGGCCATATTCGTCATATGTTCCTTACCGGTATCGCTATTATTAATGAGAACTTTTTTCTGTGAAATCTATCAGCCGGAATAAAGCGTCACTCATTCATTTTGTATGTGTCAGATAAAAGAACAGTCAGGCATAGTTCCCGCCTGGCTTGTTTCTTTTTTATCCATTATAAATTTAACAATTGCATTCCGTTATGCTCATTATCTGTAAATTTGACTCGTAATGATATAATCCATGCAGGCCATTCCCATAGCAAACAGGCTAAGCATACAAATAATAACTATAGCTCCAAAATCATATTTAAAATCAGTATCCTTTTTAATAACAGTGCAGAACAGAATCTCAGCGCCAAGAAAAATAAAGATACAGGGCCAAAATTGCATAATAAGGGTATAAGGCAATGCAGGGAAAAATAAATGCAGTAAAAATAGAATTCCAAATAGTACAAGAACCAGTCCCAGGCTTATGGTACCCACTCTTCTCGTCCTCTCCAACTTACAATTCCTCCTTTTTATCCAATTCCTTCTTTTTACCTATAATAAGGTGTACACCAACCGCAATAATGAGTATAGCCACTATAATCTGCGGCACATAAGAAAATACATATTCCAGTCGATATACAAAGTTCCATCCAAAGCATTGTGACAGTATATCAAATATATTTTGTATCAATACATCCATGCCAATCAATATTAAGACAATAGCCAAGCCTGTTCTAAAACCTTTTGGTTTCAAAAATTTATCCGCATCGATAGAATCTATCCATAAGAAGTGGTCCTCAAATTTGTTAAATTCCTCCTCCGGAACGCTGTTGCGGTTCAGGGAATCAAAAAAACTGTAAAACCACAATACGGGCAGTATAAAGATAATTGGTTCAAATCTCAGCCAGCCGGCTATTAATATGATAAAGAAAAATAAGCTCATCAGGCTGGTCCCTTCCTTAAAAAAGCCCTGGTACATATGCCCTGCTCCGGGCAGACAGGATAATATAAAATTATTAAATTTATTTCTCTGCTTTTTCATCATCAAATCCCTCACTTTCTAAATAATTATGATATAAGGTGCTGTTTATTTTTTCGTTAAACTCTAAAGTGGTCTCCCACAAATAGGTACCCATCTCAGAAAACTTATCTGTCTGTATGGCATACATGACACTGAATCCTAAAATATCTTTTGAAAATAATAAAAACAAAGCACAGCCGGCAGCCAGACTTACCTTTAAGCTATAGCGAAGAAGTTCTGTTTTTTGCATAATTTTTACTCTTACCCTATATTTGCTGATAGCCATCCGGGTATTTTCCCTTAGCTTAGGCTGGGGTGTAAGCATCTTCTCTTCCGGCAGAGATTCCGCCATTTTTGCTGCGCAATAATCACATTTTTCCACATGAGCGAGTAAATCTGATTTTTCCTCCTGTGATAATCTATTTTCCCAAAAGTCATTCCATTGTTTCTCCGATATATGTTTGATCATGCGAAATCCTCCTTCTTCCATAGCTTGCGAAGCTTTGAACGGGCCCGGTAAATTTGGGTTTCTACCGTTTTTATGTTCCTCCCTGATTTTAAGGCTATTTCCTGACATGTATTTTCTTCACAAAAGTACAGGTATGCTATCTCTCCATAGGGTTCTTTTAATTGTTTACAAAGTGCTTTGAATTGTTCCTTTACCTGATTTTCCATAGCTGTATTTTCCGTCTGCCTTAAAAAAACAGCTCCCGTATTCATGGTATCCTCTATTTCTTCCGGCCCCGACGGGACAGCCCTTCTTTTCTCTGCCCTTTTCATATAATCCAGGCATTTATTGGTTGCAATGCGCGTTATCCATGCCTTTTCATTTTGCCCGTCAAAGGAAGGCAAGGATTTATAGACAGCAAGAAAGGTTTCCTGGGTTAAATCTTCCGAGTCAAAGTAATTCCTGGTTATATGAAAACAAATGGAAAAAATCAGTTTTTCATATTTTTCCAGTAACTCTATCAATTTATCGTCAAT
>CAMJWQ010000078.1 GCA_946409475.1 uncultured Lachnospiraceae bacterium | reverse complement strand
GGTTTATAGCAATCAAAGGAGAAATTATGGAAAAAATCAAAAGCTTTACCATCGATCACATAAAATTGCAAAAGGGTGTTTATGTTTCCCGAACTGACCTTGTCGGAGGGGAAACCATTACTACATTTGATATCCGTATGACAAAACCAAACGAAGAACCCGTTATGAATACGGCAGAAATGCACGCTATCGAACACTTGGCTGCTACGTTTTTTCGAAATCATCCTGTTTATGGGGATAAAACCATTTATTTCGGTCCCATGGGATGCCGTACCGGCTTCTATTTGCTGCTGACAGGCACCTATACTTCCAGGGATATCCTCCCTTTACTGGTTTCCTGTTTTACGTTCATCCGTGACTTTAACGGAAACATACCCGGTGCATCCGCAAAAGACTGCGGAAATTATTTGGATATGAATTTACCGATGGCCAAGTACCTGGCCAATAAATTTTTAGAAGACGTTTTATATCACATAACCGATGCCCAATTACAATACCCGTCGTAATCAGGAACGGAGTACGTTCTTCCTGATATAGGAAAAGGTACTCTTTTCTCCTTTTTCACTTAGCATTACCAGTAATTGCTCCAATAATTCTTTGGATTCCTCATGCATCATCATATAATCCCTGCCCTTCAAATAATAATTAAGGGGCGCACTGTCCGTGTATTCCTCCTTTAAATATATCCTGGATGCCGCAATCCGGTCCATAAGCATTTCTACCACATATTTCGTGGGCATTTTGGTTGGTGCCATGCCCTTATGGGCTGCGATACTGTAATCTATCCAGTATTCAAAATGATGCTTATTCCTGCCCTTATGATGCAGCCATGCATAGGAACAGCCAAGGGCATCCCGCTCCGCATTATTGGGACTTTGATTTCCCTGGTAATACTTACATCCCACAAAAAATTCCGTAGGTGTATATTTTGACAAATCGTGCAACAGACCTTGTTTAAACAAACCGACTTTAAAACAATTTTTCATTACGATTAGTTTATGATGCGTAATCGTTTTAAAATGACTCCATGCTTTCATATGTTCCAGCTCCATTTTAATGTAATGCTTCTATTTTCCTATTAGTATCACTATGCTTCTGCCCGCAGCCATAACCTTCCTTTGATCCTGCAAAGGCACCCTTTCTTTATCGTCCTCACAGAAGCCCTCTTTCTCATTGGTATTGGTTTCCAGATACCAATGGAGTCCGTCCGGCAGTCTGGGAAGCGCAAATTCATGTTCTTCCCAATGCATATTATAAGCGATGTAAATAAAATCATCAAAGGTTTTATCCTTTTTCGCATATTTTCCGCAATACATAATTCCAATATGTCTGTTGAAATTTTCTATTTTAGGACACCAGGCCTTCTCACTATGATAGGAGATATCCGGATAACCGTATCCCAAATAATCCATTTTATGAAGTGCAAAAGGATTATGAAGTATGGGATGTTCTTTTCTGAAGGCAATCATTTTTTGAGTAAAACGAAAAAGCTCATCCTGAGACTTTAATAAGCTCCAATCCACATAAGATATTTCATTATCCTGGCAGTAGGCGTTATTGTTGCCCAACTGTGTTTTTGCCATTTCATCACCGCTTAAAATCATAGGTGTCCCCTGGCTTAATAAGAGAAAGCAAAATGCATTTTTAATTTGCTTTTTCCTCAGGTGCAAAACCTGCCTTTTTCTTGTTTTTCCCTCCACACCACAGTTCCAGCTGTAATTATAATCACTGCCGTCATTGTTATCTTCTCCGTTGCCCTCATTATGCTTTTTATCATAGGATACCAGATCGGACAGGGTAAAACCGTTATGCTCCGTTATATAATTAACCGTACCATAATAAGGAGGATTATTGTTTATATGGTATAAAAAATCATATAGCTGGTCCTGGTCACTTTTTAGAAACCTTCGCATGGTAATCAAAAACGAATCCTTATATTCTCCTAAATTTTTAAAATCCGATTCTTTATTCCTGTATCCCATTTTCTCCTCGTCCAAAGCTCCATAAATAATTTTGGTTTTACTTAATAAAGGATCGGAAGCCAGCATGCAGGAGGATATGTTTTCTCCCAATATATGAACCCCGTCAATATGATATTCCGTCACCCAGTAACGTATGCATTGATCAATGTAATAGCTTCCGGCCTGTCTGGTAAAACAAAATTCCAAAATAATTTCCATTTTGTTTTTATGAAGTTCTTTCAGCAAATCCTTTAGTTCCCGAACAGGGTCTCCCGTCGCGGCATAGGAAGCCTTCGGAGCAAAATAATAACCTTCACCATAGCCCCAATAATTTATATGAGGCATACCGGCCAGAACATCCGGATTCATAAATTCTTTGATGGCAGGATTAATGGGCAGCAGTCCCCCTTCCCTTATTTGTTCATCGAATTCATAGCAGGGCATTAATTTAACCTGGTTGATACCTAACCTTTTTAAATAGGGTATCTTTTCCCTAATTCCCCAAAAGGTTCCTTTATGCTTTACTTTAGAGGAAATATGTCTGGTAAATCCCCTGACATGCAAAGAATACATAATGCATTGGTGATAAGGCAGGCAAAGAGGCTTGTCCCCTTCCCAGTCATAATCGTCACTATGATAAAAGCCACAGCGAAGGTCATTAAAATCATAAGGCTGGTTATATTTATCCCTTCCTGTTAAAACTTTAACGTATGGATCCAAACACGGATTTTCATTTTTCTTAAGCAGATATTCCAGACCCTCTGCTGCTATTCCTCTTATTGAAAAAACATATAAATTACCAAATTTATATTGCGATAAAGGTTCTTCGCTCAAATGAAATGTAAGCTCCGCCGCTTTTTCATGCTTCTTATAAAGCACTAATTGGTATTCGGCATCCTTTTCCGCTTCCAGCACACAATTTATTCTATCCTCAAAAACAGTAATGCCCGGAGGATAGAGTATTCCCTTTTCAATTATTACATTTTTTTTATTTACTGTTTTTGGCATTTTAAGCTCCCTTTATTTGATTACGATTAATTCTAACATAAGGTATTTCCCCTAGCAAGAATGAACCTGAATAATATTTATCTATTCCGGCACATTATAAATGGTATGTCCGAAGTGTTACCATATTATTTCATGAATGACTGTTAATATCTTGAATTTTCAAATACTATCTGTTACAGTTATTTTATATTTGTGAAAGGAGTATCAGGAATATGAGTGAACATAATCATAAATGCGGCTGTGGGGATGACTGCGGCTGTAATCACGACGATGAGGAGATGACTGTCACCCTCACCTTAGATGACGGAACTGAAATGGAATGTGCTATTATCACCATATTTGAAGCGGGGGAACGGGAATACATTGCTTTACTTCCCTTGGATGAAGATGGGCAGAATGATGACGGAGAGGTTTACCTCTACCGTTATTCGGAAACGGAAGACGGAGAACCTGAATTAGAAAATATTGAAGATGATGAGGAATACGAAATCGTAGCCGATGCCTTTGATGAATTTTTAGATGCTACGGAATTTGATGAGCTTGTGGAAGAAGAGGAAGAATAAATCTGTTCCTTACCGGATTACGTTAACAATTCCCTTACAAATTGTGAGGGAGTTGTTTTTTTTCCCAAATATTCTTTCGCATAGCAAATCTGGAGCTTACTTTTTGCTCTTGTCATGGCGACATAAAACATGCGTCTCTCCTCTTCCATATCTGCCGGAAGTATTGCTTTTTTATATGGTGTGATTCCCTCTATGGCATCTAAGATATAGACCTGCTCAAATTCCAGTCCCTTTGCTCCATGGAAGGTTGCTAAGGTCACCGCATCCTCATCGGATTTTGGCTGTTCTTTTTTAAGCTTTTCTTCATATTGCTTCCTATAATCAAACCAGCCTGTCACGGTCCTATGCTCTTTTGCGCTGTCCATAAGCTCGTTCATTACTGAAAAAAGCTCGTCTTCTTTCATATTTCTCATATCCGCATATTCCTTTATATAATCATCATATCCGATGCCCTTACGGATATAATGAACGGCCGCATAGGGATTCATTTTTCCTAACATGGTAAAATCATAAAATAGACGTTCTATCCTTTCCTGCATCCAGTCTTTTTCCTTATAGTATTCCATTAACTCTTCTTTTTTTACAACAGGATTTATTAAGGAATCTCTTTTTATATAGCGATTAGGCTTGTTCATAATCTGTAAAAAATCTTTTCGCTCTATCTTACCGCATGCCAATAATATATTTTGGGATATTTTTATGTAAGTTATGATATTTTTACATATCCAGTGTTCAAATAGATTAGGTACTCTGTCTTTCACCCGAAAGGGTATGTTATACTCGATTAATTTGCCGATGATAGCTCTGGGAATTCCGTTTGTTCTGTATAATATGGCCGCATCACCATATTTTTTCCGGCTGTTTTTATTTTGCAGCAGTTTATTGATAATATCCTGATTTTCCAGGGCCTGGGTTTCATAGCAGGAAATTTTTACATTTTCACCGGCATTATGATAAGCAAGCACCGCCTTTCCAAATCTCTTCTCATTATGCCGGATTACCTTATCGGAGGCCTTTATGATTTTTATGGTAGAGCGGTAGTTGGTATCCAAAATAACCTTTTCGGCTTTTGGATAATCCCTGGAAAAATACAGCATGATTTCCGGCTTGGCGCCCCGAAACCGGTATATGGACTGATCATCGTCACCTACAATAAATAAATTTTCATCAGGCTTCGCTAACAGGTTTATTACATCATATTGGATTTGATTGATATCCTGAAACTCATCAATTAAAATATACCGATACTTATTTTGCCATGCAGCTAAAATATCCTTCCGTTCCTTTAATAATGTAAAACAATTCAGGATAATATCATCAAAATCCAACAGGTTCTGCCGCCGAAGGCCGAGATGGTAATTATTATAGACGTTTCGAAAGACTTCGCTGCCGCAGGAGGCGGGATAAAAATGCTCCAAAGAAATTCTTTCATTTTTTACCATACTGATATCGGCAATCATGGCTTGTATGAGCTCCTTTTCATCCTCACATTCCACATCTGTCTGATTAAGGATATGCTGTAACATTTCATATTTTTTCTCTTCTTTTATAATGTGCCCCGCATTATATCCGTATGCGAGCTTCAGTATTTTAAAAAAGACGGCATGAAATGTTCCAAATGTCACTCTGCCGTCCTTTTTACCTGTTAGATTTTCATAACGTTCCTGCATTTCCTTCGCAGCTGCTTTTGTAAAAGTAATGACTAATATGTGAGAGGGGTTTATTTTCTTTTCCTCCACTAAAAACCGTACCCTTTTGGTAATAACAAAGGTTTTGCCCGAGCCGGGACCTGCTATTACCATCATGGGGCCATTAACGTGGCTGATTGCCTTTAATTGTGATGAATTGGGTTTTTGCATGAATACCTGCCTTACCTGCTTAACTTTTCTATTGCCGTTTTTATTCTTTTAACAGATTCTTCTTTCCCGAGTATTTCCATCAGCTCCGTTGCTCCTCCCGGTGTCATCTGCTTTCCCGAAACTGCTGTTCGTATGGGCCACATTACATATCCGTTCTTATAACCCTTTTGTCCGGTATAGGATAAGAGCATGCCGTATAAATCATCATTGGAGAAGGATTCCTGCTTTTCCAATAAAGGCAGTACTTCCTGTAATACCTGTAAGGAGGTTTGTGCATTTGTTTTCATCTTTTTATGGGTATACATGGAAATATCATAATCCGGCAGAGCTTCAAAAAAATCTATATGCTCCGGAATATCCGTAAATACTTCGATCCTGGTTTTAATTAAGCCGGCAATTTTCCTGGCATCCAATGGCTTTGAAAGGACCTTCTTAATATAAGGTTCCGCCATGCCATAAAATGTTTCAAAATCCATGGCTTTGAAATATTCCCCATTCATCCATTTTAATTTTACCATATCAAATACGGCCGGGGATTTATTCATATGATGATAATCAAAGGCAGATATCAATTCCGGCAGCGAAAATATTTCTCTGTTGTCTTCCGGGCACCAGCCAAGTAAAGCCACATAATTAACTATGGCTTCCGTTAAAAAGCCCTGCTCCAGCAGATCTTCATAGGAGGAATGCCCGCTCCTTTTACTCAGCTTTTTATGTTCCTCATTGGTAATCAGCGGACAATGGACATATACGGGAACTTCCCAGCCAAAAGCTTCATATAACCGATTATATTTGGGAGAGGAAGACAAATATTCATTACCTCTTACCACATGAGTGATACCCATTAAATGATCATCTACCACATTGGCAAAATTATAGGTGGGATATCCGTCGGATTTTATTAATATCATGTCATCCAGCTCCGAATTGTCAACGGTAATTTCACCGTAAATATCATCAATAAAGGTGGTTTTCCCCTCTGTTGGATTGTTTTGGCGTATGACATAGGGAATGCCTGCTTTTAATTTTTCTTCCACTTCCTCTTTTGACAGGGACAGACAATGCTTGTCATATACGATGATTTCCTTGCCTGCCACTTCTCTTTTTAATCCCTCTAATCTCTCTTTATCACAAAAGCAATAATAAGCTTCTCCCTTTTCAATCAATTTTTTTGCATATTGCAGATAGATCCCCTGTTTGTGCCGTTCACTTTGGACATAGGGTCCTGCCCCTTTATCCTTGTCCGGTCCTTCATCATGCACCAAACCGGTTTTTCTCAGGGTACGGTAAATGATTTCCAAAGCACCCTCTACGAATCTTTCCTGATCCGTATCCTCTATTCTTAATAAAAAATCTCCGTCTTCATGCTTCGCTATCAAATAGGCATATAATGCCGTTCTTAAGTTGCCGACATGCATTCTTCCCGTTGGGCTTGGTGCAAATCTTGTCCTTACTTTACTCATAATGTTATCCCACTTTCCTTCATGGCAGCGTAGTCCTGCTGCCATTTCTTCTATCCTATGTAATATAGCATTTTTTTCCCGATATGAAAATACCTTATTGTTAATTTATTCTGTCTTCAAACAGATTTCACAGCCTGTTTCATTTTCCTTACATAGGCATAAACCGGTTCTATGCAGCCGGCACCGTATTCTTTCACAATTTTTACTATTGCACTGCCAACAATAGCACCATCAGCCACTGCCGCCACTTCTTTTGCCTGCTCAGGTGTCGCTATACCAAAGCCGACGGCAACAGGTATGGCGGATACGGATTTCACAAGAGCAACCATACTCTTTAAATCCGTCGTAATTTTACTTCGAATTCCGGTTACCCCCAGGGAGGAAACACAATATACAAAGCCCTCCGCCTCCTTTGCAATCCTGGTAATCCTTTCTTTCGAAGTGGGGGCTATAAGAGAAATCAGTGCCACTTCAAATTCCTTGCATTCTTTCAAAATTTCTTCTTTTTCTTCAAAAGGCAGATCCGGAACAATTATCCCGTCAATACCGCAATCCCTACAGGCTTCAAAAAATCTTTTTTTACCATAGGTATAGATAGGATTCATATAGGTTAAAAAAACAAGGGGAACCTTTACGGTCTTTCTTGCCCTTTTCACCATGGCAAATAAATTATCTGTTGTACAGCCTGCCTTTAATGCTCTTTCATTTGCTTCCTGGATAACAGGTCCCTCCGCAATAGGATCGGAAAAGGGAATTCCGATTTCTATCAAATCAGCCCCCGCTTCCTCTATTTTATAAAGGAGCTGTTCCGTTATATCCAAATTGGGATCGCCTCCCGTTACAAAAGCAATAAAGGCTTTTTCCCTCATAAATGCATTCCGTATTCTATTCATAGATTTCCACCCCCCGATATCTGGCAATAGCAGCCACATCCTTATCTCCCCGGCCGGAGATATTGATTACCATTATTTGATCCTTTGTCATTGTTTTTGCCTCTTTCATAGCATGGGCAACGGCATGTGCACTTTCTATGGCCGGAATGATCCCCTCTGTTTTTGATAAATACTCAAAGGCTGAAACAGCCTCTTCATCCGTAACAGGTACATATTCCGCTCTTTTTGTTTCATGGAGCATAGCATGTTCCGGTCCGATTCCGGGATAGTCAAGACCCGCCGATATGGAATAAACGGGAGCAATCTGCCCGTACTCGTCCTGGCAAAACAGTGATTTCATACCATGAAAGATGCCGACGGTTCCGTTGGCTATGGTTGCCGCATTCCGGGGATGATCCACACCTAAGCCTGCCGCCTCACATCCGATTAATCTTACACTTTTATCATCAATAAATTCATAAAATGCCCCCATGGCATTACTGCCGCCTCCCACACAGGCAATTACGGCATCGGGAAGTCTTCCCTCCTTTGCAAGAAGCTGTTCCTTTATTTCTTTACCGATAATTTTTTGAAAATCCCTGACCATCATGGGATAAGGATGCGGTCCCATAACAGAACCTAATACGTAAAAGGTATCCTCCACTCTTTTTGTCCATTCTCTCATGGTTTCATTTACCGCATCCTTTAATGTCTTTGTTCCGCCGGTTACCGGATGAACCCTCGCCCCTAATAATTCCATACGAAATACATTTAAGGCCTGTCGTTTCGTATCCTCCTCTCCCATGAATATTTCACATTCCATATCCATCAAGGCCGCAGCCGTGGCGGCAGCCACCCCGTGCTGGCCGGCTCCTGTTTCCGCTATTACTCTTTTCTTACCCATTTTCTTTGCCAGTAAGACCTGCCCTAGCACATTGTTAATCTTATGTGAGCCGGTATGATTTAAATCTTCTCTTTTTAAGTATATTTTAGCTCCGCCCAAATCCTTCGTCATCTTGGAAGCATAATATAACAAAGACGGCCTTCCTGCATAATCCCGGTATAAAGCCTGCAGCTCCTGTTGAAAATTTTTATCCTCTTTATAAAACTCATAGGCCTTCTCAACCTCCAAAACGGCATTCATTAGCGTTTCCGGCACATACCTGCCGCCAAAGGGGCCGTATCTTCCATTCATCATATTGATTCTCCTTCTAATAGCATTCATTTCTGCTATATAATTCCATTACTGCGTTACTTACTGTGCGTCTTTCCTTCCGTATGGCTTCCTATTTTCGTACCGCTTCTATAAATTCCTTAATCTTATCCTTATCCTTAAAACCATTTTTCTCGACACCGCTGCTGATATCCACACAATAAGGATGACACTCATGCAGCTCTTCCCATACATTTTGCGTGGTAATTCCGCCGGCTAAAAAATAGGGTTTTTTTACATCTCTTATGAATTCTTTCGGAAAGGTTTTACCGCTTCCCCCGTAACTATCCTTTGTATAAGAATCAAATAAATAATAATCACAGGGATCATCGGCAAATTCCTCTTCGCGGAATAATTCTTTTATTCTTACGGCACGTATGATGGGCTGCTTAATCCTTTTTGACAGGGCTTTTGCATAGGAGACCGGCTCCTCTCCATGTAGCTGCACCATATTAATGATATTTTCCCCGCACAGGCCGATGATATTTTCTATTGGCTCATTAACAAAAACACCGACGGATAAAATAGAGGGATCCAATGCTTTTTTAAGCTCCCTAGCTTTTTTACCGTCAATCTGTCTTTTGCTTTTGGCAAATACGAATCCAATATAGTCCGGTTTATATGCATTTACATATTCCATATCTTCCCGCCTGGATAATCCGCAAATTTTTATTTTCATGTGATTTTTTTCCTTCAGCATTCTCCTTTTAATCGGGAGAGCATTTCCTTCTTATTACTGCTCTTCATAAGAGCCTCTCCTATTAATACGGCATTTACTTTGCTTTCTTTACATATGTCGATATCTTCTTTCGTTCTGATGCCGCTCTCTGCGATAAAGGGGATGGTATCCGGCACTATTTTCCGAAGCCGTATGCTATTTGTAATATCCACTTCAAAATTTTTAAGGTTCCGGTTATTGACTCCTATTATTTTCGCTCCTGCATACAAAGCGTTCTCCACTTCATAGCCATTATGGGCTTCTACCAGTGCGGATAAGCCTATTGCTTCGCATATATTTATATATTCCTTCAGCTTTTCTTTTTCCAGCAGCGCACAGATCAAAAGTATACAGGAGGCTTTCAAAGCTTTTGCCTGAAATATCTGATAGGAATCTATCGTAAAGTCTTTCCGCAGAGTAGGAATGCGTACCGCTTCACTAATCTCAGACAGATACCTGTCATCCCCCAGAAAGAACCGGGGTTCCGTCAATACGGATATACAGTCGGCCCCCGCTTCCACATATTCCCTTGCTATTTGCAGATAAGGAAATTCTTCGGCTATGATTCCCTTGGAAGGTGAAGCCTTTTTCACCTCACAGATAAAATTGATTCCTTCTTTTTTGACGGCCTCTTCAAAGGGAAATTCCCTGCCGCATTTTCCATTTTCCTCTTCTGCTTTTTGCCTCATCTGGTATTCCGTTATCTTCTTTTTCTCTATTTCCACCCTGTCCCTGGCAGCCTTTGCTATTTCATCCAGTATCATCCTCTCCTCCATTCTCACTTTAACACGCATAGTTTCTATTAGTGGCATCAATAAATGCCTGCAGCTGTGCTTCTGCCTTGCCCGCATCTATTATCATTTCCGCTCTTTTTATTGCCTCCTCCATAGTAACGGCTTCACTTGCAATATAGATGGCGGCCGCCGAATTCAATACCACGGCATCCCTTTTGGGGCCTTTTTGTCCCCTTACTATGTCTAATGTAATCCGGGCATTTTCTTTCGGCTCTCCTCCTACCAAGTCCGCTTTCTTACATAATGCAAAACCAAATTCCCGGGGATCCAGCTCGAAGCTTACCGTCTTGCCGTCTCTGAGCTCACAGCAGGTAGTTTTCGTACTTAAGGATATCTCATCCAATCCGTCCTGACCATTTACCACCATGGCTCTTTTAACACCAAGCTTACATAATACTTTTGCTAAGGGCTCTACCAATTCTTTATCATATACACCCAAAAGCTGGAAGTTGGCTCCCGCCGGATTGGCCAGAGGACCCAAAATATTAAAGATAGTACGAATTCCTATTTCTTTTCTGACGGGAGCCACATGCTTCATAGCCTTATGATATATTTGGGCAAACATAAAGCAAAGATTGATTTCATGGAGCACTTCCCTGCATCTTTCCGGTGTAATGTCTATTTTGACTCCCAATGCCTCTAAGACATCCGCCGCTCCGCACTTACTGGAAACACTTCGATTTCCATGTTTTGCAACGGGTATCCCTGCTGCGGATACAACAATTGAGGAAACGGTGGAAATATTAAAGGTATTTGCTTCATCTCCGCCCGTTCCTACGATTTCCAGCACATCCATATCATGCAACAGTCGCGTGCAATGCTTCCTCATTCCTGCCGCACAGGCAGTTATTTCATCAATGGTTTCTCCCTTCATTCTAAGAGCCGTCAGGAAAGCACCCATATGAATTTGAGATGCCTCCCCTCTCATAATTTCATCCATGACCTCTTTTGCTGTTTCATAGCTTAAATCTTCCCTGCTTACCACTTTGTGAATCGCTTCTTTAATCATATTCTTTCCCTCCCATATTCTTTATTCTAAAATTCTATAAGTTTAAAAAGTTAAACATTATCCGGCCTCCCTTAGGAGTCAGTACCGATTCCGGATGAAACTGCAGTCCATAAATTTCATAATCCTTATGTTTGACAGCCATTA
>CAMJWQ010000077.1 GCA_946409475.1 uncultured Lachnospiraceae bacterium | reverse complement strand
GGATAACATCATAATTCTTATATACCTCCTCATAGGAAGACATACCTACTGCCTCAATTTTCAGTGTAAAGCCCTTTTCCTGCGCATACTTTTCCATCTTTTTCATCAGAATACTGGTAGACATACCGCCTGCACATATTAGTAATACCTTCTTTTCCATTTTCACTTTTCCTTTCATCTAGTACAGCCTTGCACAATTATCACTTAACTCAGCGCCCGCTATTTACGCCAGTGCTGCGTTATCGTCAGTCAGCGTAGAACAGCTACACCTCTTTCCTCTGCCTTGCCCTGACGCAAATATCAGGCGCTGATATTAAGCGAAATTTATGCAAGGCTGTACTGGCTGTTATTTTTTATACAATACAATTAATTCCCTGATCAGTTCCTTTGCAAGCGTACTGCCCATTAAATGATCCTGGGCATGGGCAAGCAGGATCCCGGTTTTTTCTATTTCGCCTTTTGCATCCATTTTCAAAAGCTCCCGATGGGATTCATGAGCTTTATGCAGGCTCTTCTCTGCCTCCTGCAGAAGCTGTTCTGCCGAATCAAAATTTCCTTTCTTGGCTTCTTCTAACGCACCGAACGCACCGGATCTGGCAGCACCGGAATTGGCAATTATAAGCATTGCGATTTCTTCCAATTTTTCATCATTCTGCATTTAAATCTCTCCTTACACTTTATATATAATTGTCAGAATATTAGCAATTTCATCATCATTAAAAATAATATTAAATGCCTTTTCTAACGGCTTTACCAGCTTCAATATCTCCTTAAATTGATGCTGATATCTTGCAATGAGCAGCTCTCTGCGTATATTTACAGGAGCGGATATGCCGGCAAGCAGCCTGTCAATACAGCAGGAAATATGAATAAAAAGCCCTACCTCCGTATCCACGGAAAGTCCGCATATTTTACTGTTAATTTCTGACAGGACTCCCGGCAGAAGCCTTCTAAGCTTGGTAATGTTCGTATGCTCCAGCTGTTCCGTAAGATACTCAAAAACCTCTTCATAATTAATGCTTCTCTTATCTTCCCTGCTCAAACGCAGCAGAGAGGGCAGTCTTTCCTTCGGAGTACCGAATATCTCGCCGATTGATAGAAACGGCAAAGAAAATAATCCGGGATCAAATGTGCCTACCACAAATTGAATATCCCCCAGACGCATCAAACGTATCAGTTCATCCCGCAGCACCTCTTTATCCGACATGGACAGGGAGATAATTTCCGCATCCTCAACATCACCGTACTGCTCTATATAGTGCTTCAGCTCCTCTGCGGCTCCCTTTCCCGTTGTACATATGGTAACAATCATTTTCTTTAATTTCATTCCATAAAAATCCAGATTGTTGCGCACACTTCTGTAAACCGTATCCACATTTTCTTCGATTGCCGCTTTTCTGGCAAGCTCAATTCCGATGGTGGTAACCGGCAGTGACAGCTGGCGGATTACCATGCGAAGCTCCTCTTCTATAGAAACCAGCATTTCTGCCAGCATACTGCTGTCATAAACAACAATAACGCCCTTTCCCCTATCAATTCTGGAAATATATGCTTTTAGGGAAAGATAGACCTCCTCCGTGCTTTTTTCATAAGCCAGTTCAAAAGCAAATACATTTTCCAAATGAGTAAGTCCGGTAATTGTCTTACTAATAGAAGAAGCAACGCCATCTCCGTAAAATGCGAATAAAATGACCGGCTTATTTAAAATCTCCTCCGTGGGAGCAGGATAGCTGATAAACATGGCAATCAGTATGATCTCTTCTATGGATAGCTCAATTTCAAAAATTTGTTTTATTTTAAGGGACAGTTCCATACTGAGCAGATATTCTGATTTATAATTTTCCAAAATATCCAGAATCCGTTTCCTTGCCGCCTTATTTGATGTGGACCGTTCACTTATGGCAGAGTTTAAATGTAAACACAGCCCATAAAAAACCGAAGTCGAAAAATTTCTTCCCAGCTTGGCGGAAGCTCCGTTTAAAAATATTTCTACAAGGTTAATAATTCGTTTATCCACCAGCATGGCCATTTGCTCTTTATTTATCACCTCCCTGGTAAGGCTGTTCTGATATCGGCGGAATATACTTTCCACCTCAGTGCTTAACAAAAGAGTTATCTCATTATCTTCCAGACCTCTTGAAGCCAGAAAAGAAGCTTTCCGGTCCAATTCATCATAAATATTGATATTATTTAATTTTTCTTTGTCCATCGAACTCATTTTCATAGAAGAATCACTAAAGGAATAGCTGTAATCCGAAGGAATAATCTGTTCAATTTCTTTTTGATGAGCCTTATATTTTAAAAATCCTTTTCGTACATGGTGGTCAAAATCACTGATAAACAACTGAAGCGTATCATTTCCCTTATGCTCCCTCACATATGCATTGGCACATCCGATTTTAATATCCATTTTCAGTTGGATACAATTTGTCTCACATTCATATAGCAGCAGACAGCGCAGCAATTCCGCACTAATATTCAGTGTCTTTTTAATCCGTGCCGCTTCCAGTGCCAGAAATTTCTGTATCAGCTCCATTCTTTCCTGAAGTGGTCTTTCTCCCAAAGACGGAAGCTCTATAATAATCGGAAATTTTGATGTAAAATCGTCACAGGCAATGGAATTTTTATTATCACAGATCACAATGACGATTGGAACGGTTTTTTTACCTTCGGATTTTCCTGCTCTTAGTTTTTCCGTTTGCAGCACAATGGTATTTCTAAGCCTGGCATTTAAGTATTGGGCATTATCAATTACAAGAACTCCGCCCTCTGCCTGTGTAAAGCACCCTCTATGGCTGCGGTCACCTAAAAGCTCACTTTCAATCTGCTGCTCATTTTCCACATAATTCCTGCAGTCAAAAATAATTATTTTAGCATTTGCTGAAAGCACACCGCTTTGAACCGCAAATTTGTGCATTAATACTGCCAATAGGCTTTTTCCTGTTCCTCTGGCGCCAATAATCACGGAATTCAGGCTTTTCTGCGGATATAGGACAGCCGCCTTCGCAAGCTGAACCGCTCTTTTCATGCTCCCGCCGTGCCCTACCATATTAAGAAAGCAATTGTCCCGCTCTTTGTCCGAATCCTCCTCAATATGATATAAAACAGGTCTTCCATCGGTTTTATGGACCTTTTCTTCTTTCACAAGAGAACTGAGGATTCTGCTTACATTCGTACGCTGTAAATTCAATGCCTGTGCGATATATTGGGTCGATACCCCTCCCTCCTCCAAATGTAATTTGATAAAATCATAAATTTTCTCCTTATTTGACTTCATCGTACACCCTCCTTTTAAGGAGACTATACACTGTGTATTGTAACTGTACAATATCATCTTTGTATCTGTCGGTCAAAATGTCCAGTGTATACCTTTTCTTTCATTTTATTGACACTTTTTAATAATTTTTCACAATTATTCCCTTTGCTTTTGTATACATTTACCATTCCTCCTATCATAAATGAAATTTATAGGCTGTTAGTGTGTAACTCTTTCTCCATATCTTACCCCAGTGTATACTCCTATTTAAAACTATGCATCTTTTTCCTATACGATAAAAACAGGGCGCTTCAATTCGAAGCGCCCCAAACACAGCATTAATATAAATTCGATTATTTTTTCTATTCTGCCCCACTCATTATTTCCATAGGCAACAGCGGGCTGCCTGAGCAATAAACTTATTCATTACGAATAGCTGCTAAAGGACTTAAACGCATAGCTCTGAGTGCCGGGAAAAATCCTGCTATCATTCCCACCAGCACTGCAAAAACAAGTGCTGCAAGAGACAGCCAGGGTGGTATATAAGAAACACTGGTACTTTCCCCATACATACCGCCTACCAGTTGGTTTATAATGACGGAAATCCCATAGCTTAAGGCAATACCGAATATACCGCCCAGAAATCCGATAAATCCTGCTTCCAATAAAAACATATAACGTATATTATTCAAAGCACATCCTAAAACCTTCATTATCCCTATTTCCTTGGTTCTTTCGTAAATAGACATCATCATAGTATTGGCAATGCCGATAGCCGCTACAAATAGGGATACGGCACCGATGCCTCCCAGAACTGCCTGAACGGTCTGATATTGCTTTTGAGAAGATTCCAGCCATTCTATATTACTGGATGCACTATAACCCATCTCACTGATTACGCTCTGCACTTCCTTTACGTTATTCATATCATCCACTTTTACATAAGCCTGGTTATAATATAATTCCTTATATGGTTTCCCGCTTTTTGTGGTGGGCTGTCCAGGAATGACTTTATTTTTAAAAACTCTTTTTAACTGTGTTTTTAATGCTTCGATATCACAGTAAACATTATAGGAATAATTATTCCAGCCCTCCGTTCCTCCCTCTACCAGTCCGCAGGCATCCACAATATACTTTTTGGGAGGCGATACCTGATTACCGCTGCCATCATCTCCTCCTCCGTTTTGAGACTGCCAGTAGGCATCCGTATCATATATTAAAAATAAAGAGGAATTCTGCAGATCAATGGGGGGAACCACTCCCGTATCCCAATAATACTGCTGGGTTTTCGAATTATAAAAATCCAGTATAACCTGATTGCCAAAAAGAAGCTTTACTTCGCTGTCACCCTCCGCAGGAAGGCTTCCCCATTCCAAAGGGATATCAAATTTTTGCAAGGCATCAATCGTCATTCCCTGAAGATTTAAATAAGACTCATACGCACCTTGTTTTGCTATTACTCCTATGTTTAAAATCGGCGAAACAATAGTGACATGAGGTATTTGTGCTATGGCTTCAATCGATTCATCCGTTAATTGCTTCGGTTCCGTGGAATCCTCGTCCGCCGTCGCAGAAACACTCACCGCTTCGCTGCCATAATAGTATTTGTCCTCTCCCGCATACACATTAATGGTTGTTAAGCCGCCGGAGGATTCTATGGATTCCAGCATACTTTTATTCAGCCCCAGCCCTAAAGAAACCATAACCACAATAGATGCCGTTCCAATGATAACCCCTAAAACCGTTAAAATGGTACGTAATTTTCTTTTCCACAGGCTGCTGATACTCATTCTGAATAGATCAAGAAATTTCATCTTCGTTTCCTTCTCCCTGTTTTACGGCTTCAGTAGATTCATCGTTATCTTCCTCCAAAATATCCTCATCAATAAAGTCCATTTCTTCCTTTAATTTTTTCGCTTTTTTCTTTTTTCTCCTTATTATTATGAAAACAATAACAACGGCAGCAATTAAAATAAGGATGACGGCAATAATAAGCGGCAGCTTGCTCTTGGGTTCTTCCACAGCAGGCATTTCTTCTCCCATATAATCACCGTCCATGCCTTCGTCAAATACCGGTTCCGTTACGAAAAGATTCATTTCCTTTTCAATCGTTGTCGGATTGCCCGATTCATCCTCATAGGTGATAAGAGCCTTTATGATACCGTCATCCATGGTAGCAGCAGCACCCGTTACCATAGTATCTACATTTCCGGTTGCTCCCGATTCGATATTTCCGATAAAGGCATCTCCCCCGCTTATGGAATCTCCTTCTAATTTGACCGATACGTTATAGAGCTTTGTTTTTCCGGTATTATAGATACTGAACATGATATTGGATTCGGCACCCACATCAATGGAAGCCGGCATAACCTCCGGTTCACTGATATCCAGCCTGGCTTCCTGCTTCACAGGAATGGAAACACTGGCAGTGGAGGTAAAGGAATTAATGTTTTCATCCTCATAGTTCATAGTTACGGTTATTTGATATGGCTTTTGCAGCAAATCCGACTTGGCAGACATTTCCATATTGATGTCCTTCGTTTGATTTTTACCTATGGATTCAACAAAAATGGTACTGGAGCCTGCTGTCGGAAGAAAGGCATTGGAAACCGTTTCTTCATCCTTTCCTTCTACCGCAGCCTGAATATCAAATTGTACGTTATTAACAGCCGTTCTGGTAGAAGTATTTTTCATATGTAAAGTCAGTACAAAGGTCTCTCCTGCTTTTACCGTATCCGGATTTGTAGTAAATCCCGTAATGATGATTCTGGGAGTTGAGGTATTTCCTGATTCCGTACCGTCTCCCGAACCGGGAGCACCAATGGTTTCCACATAGGTAGTTACGGAGGCCGATCCGACTGACCCGTCCGCATTCTTATATGTAATGCTAAAGGATAACGGTATATAAGCATTGGTTACATTATCTCTTGTAACAAGGCTCCAGGTTAATTCCCTTCTCCTGTCATAAGCACTTAAACCGCTGTTTTCTCCGGGCATGTTGGCTATTGACTGGCTGTAATTGGATTGCTGTATTTCAAAAGGCCAGGAACCGACGTCCGCACTGACCACCGGTGTCACTGTAACATCCGTTACCTCCGAGTCCCCCATATTCACAAGAGGGAGTACAATATTAACAGATTGTCCGTAGGTTGCCTGAGGTGTTGCCCAGTTATTGCCCACTACGATACTCCCTGCACCGGAGGTATCCGTATCACTTGTTGCTACGAGGGCATCCAGTTTCGTTTTGGTGGTGCTTACGATAGTATCTATTGTTGATTCTGAAGTACCATACGTTTCAATATTGTTTTTAGCTTCAGTCAAAATATTATTAGCCTCTGCTTCATTGGAGTCAGGTATTCCAATGATATTCATGTACGCAGTCAATTCGTCTTTTGCTTCGGTTTTTAATGTGCTAATATCAGTTGCTGCATTAACCGAAACCGGCATACCGGCAGTCATTACCAGACATAATATGTATATCATTATTCCTTTTTTAAATCTCATTTTATTTCCCCCTGCTCTTTGCTCTTTTTATTTTGCCTGCTTTGCTAACATATCCGCATTATTATTCACTATTTTAATGATTTTTCCGTCACGAATATGAAAGACTCTGTCCGCATAGCCGGCCAAATGATTATCGTGTGTTACCATAATTAGGGTTTGGTTCTGCTCCCTTACTACCTTTTTCATAAGGTGTATGACTTCTTCCGAAGTTTTCGAATCCAGATTACCCGTAGGCTCATCAGCAAATATAATTTCAGGCTCCACAACCAAAGCCCTTGCCACTCCGACTCTTTGCTGCTGTCCGCCGGACAGTTGATTGGGCCTGTGTCTGGCATGTTTACTTAAGCCAACCATTTTCAGCATATTCTCCGCCTTTTTTAGCCGCTGCTTTTTGACCTCTCCACGGAAGGTTAAAGGCAGTGCAATATTCTCCAAAGCGTTTAAGGTTCCTAAAAGATTAAAGGATTGGAAAATAAATCCCACTCTTTCTCTTCGGAATTTTACCAGTTGATTTTCCTTCATCTTTTCAATATGATGTCCGGCTATTACTATCTCACCCTTTGTGGGCTTTTCCAGTCCGGCCAGCATATTAAGGAGAGTAGACTTTCCGGAGCCGGAAGTCCCGACAATACTGCAAAATTCACCCTTATAAATATTTAAATCGATTCCGTTTAGAGCCCGTACCTTGTTTGTACCTATAGCGTATACCTTATATAAATCTCTGACCTTAATGACCAGCTTTCTCTTATCCTCCAAGGTACTCCTCCTTCCCATACGTATTCTTATTTTAGTATACCATATGCCTAAATAATAACTATATTTATTTTCTTACACTTTTCTTAACCGGGATAAAAACAATGTACCGGCATAGGACGTAAATTCCCTGAATAAGCAAAAGGCAATAACTCCTTATAGAAAGAAGACATTGCCTTTTATTCATCTCATATGCATTATCATGTAAGAGGTTTAAATTTTACGGGATTACCAAAGCTCGTTCATCCTTCTTTTGGTCATTGTTTCATTACATTAAAGGATATCTATCCGTTAAGCCCTTTACCAGCTTCATTGCCGCTTCCTTATTTTCTTCTTTTCCCTTTATCATAAGAGCAATAGCCCCGGCTATGATATCCATATCCTCCTCCTTCATTCCCCTTGAGGTAACCGCAGGTGTGCCCAGTCTGATACCGCTCGTTACGAAAGGTGATTTGGGGTCATTCGGTATGGTGTTCTTATTGCAGGTAATATGCGCGGCATCCAATAGCTTTTCAACCTCTTTGCCCGTAAGGCCATAGGGAGTTAAATCCACCAGCATTAAATGATTATCCGTTCCTCCCGATACGATTTTAATATCCCGTTTCTGTAATCCCTTACACAATGCCTGGGCATTTTTCACGATTTGCTTTTGATATTCCATAAACTCATCCGATAAGGCCTCCTTAAAGCATACTGCCTTTGCCGCAATGACATGCATGAGCGGTCCGCCTTGAATACCGGGGAAAATTGCTTTATTGAAATTAAATTTATCCGCTGCCTCCTGATTGCATAAAATCATTCCTCCCCGGGGACCTCTGAGTGTCTTATGGGTGGTTGTTGTCACGACATCCGCATAGGGAATCGGGTTAGGATGCAAGCCTGCGGCAACCAGTCCCGCTATGTGAGCCATATCCACCATTAAATAGGCCCCCACTTCGTCAGCCACTTCACGGAATTTTTTGAAATCAATGGTTCTGGCATAAGCACTGGCTCCGGCCACTATTAGCTTGGGCTTTGCATTAAGGGCTGTTTTCCTTAATTCTTCATAATCAATAAAACCTTCGTCATTCACGCCGTAAGGTACGATTTTAAAATATTTACCGGACATATTAACGGGACTTCCATGGGTCAGATGGCCGCCATGATCAAGATTCATACCCATTACCGTATCCCCGGGAGTCAGCATGGCGAAAAACACTGCCATATTGGCCTGCGCTCCCGAATGGGGCTGCACGTTTGCATAATCACATCCGAATAATTTTTTGGCTCTTTCGATTGCCAGGTTCTCCACTATATCCACACATTCACAACCGCCGTAATATCTTTTTCCGGGATAACCTTCCGCATACTTATTCGTAAGAACGCTGCCCATTGCCGCCATAACCGCTTTACTAACCCAATTTTCAGATGCAATCAGCTCAATATGGCTGTTTTGTCTTTCCAATTCCTGATCAATAGCATTTGCCACTTCTTTGTCAACTGCCGTTACTTCATCTAATGAATACATAGAAACCTCCGTTTATATTTTAAAATAATTTTAAAAATCTCTATCACCGCTATTATAGCACAGTATATACCTGAAAAAAAGTACGGCTTTTCTTACCGGCAGTACAAATTTACCGAGAAATATCCTCCGGAGAAGTATCCCTTTGGATTTCGCGGCCTGCATGCATCCCCATAGATGGATCGGGGGACAAAGTGTCTTTATGTCGTTTCCCGAATAACTAATTTGGGTTTTAAGCTCTCATTCTTTAATTCTTTAATGCTCCCTATCATTTCAACTGCAAGTGAACACATTTGTTCTATGGGCTGTGCCACAGTTGTTAAGGCCGGGACAAATAGCTCTGCCAACGGAATATCATCATATCCGATAATCGAAACATCATGAGGGATACGCTTTCCCGCTATCAGTAATGTCTTTAAAATTCCAACTGCAATGATGTCCGAGGACACTATCACCCCATCCACATCACTGGTTGCCAGTCTGTGGCCAAGGATTACGCCTTCTCTCCATTTATCACCGGGACCGCTGGTATTGCATATTAAATCTTCGTGCAGAAGACCTGCCTCCTCCATCGCCTCCCGATAGCCCCTGCATCTTTCTTCCAATGCCTCAATTTTCACATTCTGCCCTATATAAGCAATTTTTTTCCTGCCCTTGCTTAACAGATATTTTGTTGCCGTATACGTTCCGAAATAATTATCTGTGTTGATACAGGGGATATTGCCGCAATTATTTCCGCCTTCCAATACAACTGCGGTCTTACCGGAATTTTGCAGCATATCCCAGCATTTCGGATTCCCCAGCTCATACATTATAATAATTCCTTCCGCATTATATGTCAGCAGCTGTTTAATGCTCTTCTCTTCCACCTCCCTGTCATAATTCGTTGAATAGATAATGATCGTATATCCCTTCTTTTTCAGCATGCTCTCTGCCGTATAGGTTATCCTTGCATAGTATTCATTTGAAATATCCGGTATCACCACACCAATAATATCTGTTTTATTTGTTTTCAGAACCCGTGCGAAATAATTAGGCTTATAATTCAACTCCCTAATGGCCTGATTCACTTTTTCCCTTACTTCACCCGATATGTTGGCCGTACCGTTAATCACATAGGATACCGTTGGCTGCGTAACTCCTGCCAAATCAGCAACATCCTTCATAGTTGGTCGCTCTTTACTCATTTATCCCTCGCAAATTACATTTTACTTCATCTGATAATTTATTTTATATGATTTTTGAGCGAAATCAATTGTTTAAACTTTTTTCAAGCTCCCGTACTTCTTTACCGGAACGCATACCATCCGTACCATTTGTTTCAGATAAAGAGCAGGCCGCACACGCGGCGGCAAAGCCCATTGCTTCTTTCAGCCCCGCTCCCTGACAGGCACTGTACAGGATACCGCTGCAATAGGCATCTCCTGCTCCATTGTTTCCCTTAATATACCCTTTGGGTAATGGCAGGCTGGGAACCCGCTCAAATGTTTTATTTATACAGTCATATCCGTAACTGCATTTTGGAGAATGAATGATTGCCCATGTACCGACACCTTTACCTGCCAAATCCAAAAGCACGCTTTCTATTTTATTTTCATCAATCATGCCGTTTCTAACAAACTCTATACCGGTTACAGCCTCCGCTTCCACTTCATTCACCGAGCAATAATCCGTATACTTTAAAGCACAGGTCACAATATCCCGTACCCGTGTACTCTGCTCGGAAACAATATCAATGGAGGTTTTCATTCCACGCTTTCTGGCATCATGTAAAATTCTTGCTCCGTGTGTTCCAAATTCCTCATCCGGTGCATCCACTCTGGCCATTAAAAGCAGATATTCCAAATGAAAAATATCTCCCTTCATTTTCTCCCAATCAATATAGCTTTCGTCAAAATCATCACTGGCCGCCGGACGGAAAAAGAATGTCCGCTGCTTTGTATCCTGCGCATCCATCACCAGAGTTTCAGAACTGCTTCCCTTACGCACCACATTTTCTATGTTTATATTAGGATATTTAGATAATTTATCACAAAGCATCCTGCCGGCTTTGTCTTCCCCTACGATAGCGCTTACCGTAACCTGTAAGGTTTCATCCAGCTTGGCCAAATCAATAATAATATTCCCGCTTCCACCTATATCCTGACTCACTTCCCGAATATTAGTAAGTAAACCTTGTCCCGGATAGGTATCGATTTTATAAAAAGTATCCGCAATAAGCGTTCCCGCTATCACTATGCCCTTCTTACCGTTGTCTATGCTCATTTTCATGTTTCAACATCCTTCTGTTTTCTACGAAGTTATACTTCCATACTAAAGATTCTTATTGCCTGCTTCACGTCCTGTTTTATACGTATAAATTACATGAATAGTATAATTTTCAAAAGCTGATATGTCAAGATTTATATGTTTTATATTGAAAATTTTTTTGATTGTGTATTTTTTCTATTAATTATCAAGCTGTTTCAGCTGTCACTTGTTATATTTTAACTGTTATTCATATATTTAACCTGACAATTATTTATCTTATCACATAACTTTAATAAGCAGATATTCATTTATTCGTATAAATGGACTTGTCAATTTCATATTCAGGGGGGGCCAAATGTAAAAAAATAATTG
>CAMJWQ010000076.1 GCA_946409475.1 uncultured Lachnospiraceae bacterium | reverse complement strand
GCATAACGGCCTACGATATTAGCGTAATAGCGCCTTACCTCATTAATATCGGCATCATCCGTCTGGTCCGCAAATAGATTTCCGGACAACGCGCCAAAGGAACCAAAGGCATCTGCAGAAAATAAGATTCCACGGGATATCTCATAGGTTACCATAACCTCAGGCCAATGAACCATGGGAGCGGTAAAAAAGCGAAGTGTCGTGCTGCCTAACGAAAGCTCCTCTCCATCCTTTACCTCCAGATATTGAGAGGTCATATCCGTTTCATAAAATTGTTCCATGAATTGGAAGGTCTTTTTATTTCCCACAAGCTTCACATTAGGATAACGGCGGGCAATTTCTTCAATATTGGCACAGTGATCGGGCTCCATATGATTCACAACCAGATAATCAAGCTCACGACCACCAAGCGCATGAATAATGTTTTCCATATATAATTGACTAATGGAACGGTCTACGGTATCGAGCAAAGCCGTTTTTTTATCCATGATCAAATAGGAATTATATGCCACACCATTCGGTAATGGAAACATATTTTCAAAAAGCTCTAATCGCCTGTCACTGCCACCAACCCAAAAGATGCTCGGTGAGATTTCCTGTACACAATACATTTTTACATCTCCTCTTTTTTAGTATTTCATTATGAATGATTCATTATTTGTTCTTACGTAGATTATAAATTTCTTAGAAGCAATCATTACGTAAAACAATATATCATAGCAATTTTATAACATATTACTCTATAAAAACAAGAGGTAAAAGAAAATATACCGGGAATGACGGCATAAATTTGAGGGTATCAGGGTATAATTTAACTTCGCATATATTGTAGGATAAAGTAATGCAATGAAATGTTAGTACATATAATGATAAAAACTTGAGGTATTCGGTATAGATATGATTATTTATGCAGTACAGGAAGGCGATACCATAACTTCCATTGCAAATAAATACGGGGTATCGGAAACAAGGCTTATACTTGACAATGGAATCGGACATCCAAATGATTTAGTGACAGGCCAAACGATAGTGATTGCCTATCCGCAAAAAACATATATAGTAAAGGAAGGAGATACTTTATCCGGTATTGCATCTGATTCCGGAATTTCTATTATGCAGCTATATCGAAACAATCCCTTTCTCTGGGATCGGGATTATATTTTTCCCGGTGAAATACTCATAATCAGTTATGATACGAAAACGTCTGTTACAACGAATGCCTATGCATTTCCCTATATAGACAGGAAACTTTTAAGAAAAGCCTTACCTAATCTAACCTATCTTTCCATATTGAATTATAAAACATTGAGAAGAGGAGAAATTGAATCATTTTATGATGATACCGGCCTGATTGAAACGGCAAAGGAATTTGGAGTGGTGCCGTTAATGCTTGTGACAAGTGTGACCTTTCAGGGAGAACGAAATCCGGAGATGATTTATGAAATACTTTTGAATCCCGGTTATCAGGAAACACATGCCGGGAGTATGATTAAAATTTTGAAGGAAAAGGGGTACTATGGAGTAAATATTACCATTACATTTTTAAATGAAACAAATCAGGAACTGTATTTAAATTATTTGAAACGTGTTACTTCCTATATCAATAAAGAAGGCTATCCGGTTTATATAACCATAGACCCTAATTTTATAATAGAAGAAAATCAGACCGTATTTGAGAAAACAAATTTTACAGAATATAATGCGTTAATAGAGGAAGCCTATATAATGCGATTTTTCTGGGGGACTCAATATGGACCGCCCATGCCGGTCAGCTCTGTGGAAGATATAAAATTATATTTAAATTATGTGATACAAACCATTGAACCGCAAAAATTAAACATTGGATTTCCACTATTGGGGTATGATTGGACACTTCCCTATATGGAAGGTTATTCGAAGGCAAATGCGATTACGTTGGATTCCGCGATTAATTTGGCCCGTATGATGAAATCAGTTATTTTTTTTGATGATGTTTCGAAAACGCCATTTTTTACATATTTAATTAGAGAAAATAATATTGCAGTGGAACATATAGTATGGTTAGTTGATGCCAGAACCATCAATGAGATCATAAAGTTAACTCTGGAAAATAATTTAAAAGGTACCGGATTGTGGAATATTATGAGCTACTATCCCCAGTTATGGCTTTTAATCAACTCCCAATGCAGAATTGAAAAGCTATTGCCTGAAATATAACGTATCCTTGTTTTTTATGTCCGTAACGATTACAATGAATATAAATTACTTAAATATGGCTGAATGAGAGGAAAACGGGCAGGAGAAGAAGCATGGGGAAAAAGGCAGATAAGGATACGGTGGACAGGAACAAAAAATGGAGAGGCAGAAGCGCTCGGGTAATCTGCTTGCTATTACTAGTAAGCCTGACGGCATGCGGTAAAATTCGGGATGAAAGGAATGACGAAATCATTAATGAGAACGATACCGGAACCAGTACCGGCAGGAAGGAATCGGGGAATCAGGGTGGTGGCGAGGCGTCTCCTTCACAGAACGCTTCAGATGCACGGGAGCTTGCTCTGCAGATACAACGGAAGCTGGCCGGTATGACCCTTGAGGAAAAGGCGGCACAGCTTTTTATTATCACACCGGAGGCATTGACAGGCTATAAGACGGTTACTGCGGCGGGACAGGCCACCTATGATGCCCTGCAAAAATATCCGGTGGGAGGTCTTGTTTATTTTGGACAAAATATCGTGAATCCGGAGCAGCTAAAGGAAATGCCGGAGAATATACAAGGCTATGCCCGGGAAATTGAAGGGATGCCGCTCTTTTTAGCTATTGACGAGGAAGGCGGGGCAGTAGCCAGAATCGGCAATAACAGTAATTTTACAGTTAAGAGCTACAACGACATGGCGTCTGTCGGGGCTGCGCAAGATTCGGAGAAGGCATACGAAGTCGGTGATACGATCGGAGCATATTTGGAGAATTACGGCCTGAATTTGGATTTTGCACCGGATGCGGATGTCTTAACAAATCCCGGTAATACCGTTATCGGAAATCGTTCCTTTGGCAGTGACGGCAAGCTGGTGGCTGAGATGAGCGTACGGGCGGCAGAGGGGCTGGCAGCGCATTCCGTTCTTCCATGCTTTAAGCATTTTCCCGGTCATGGGGCTACTCAGGGGGATACGCATGAAGGCTTTGCCTATACCGATAAAACCCTGGAGGAACTATGGGACAATGAAATGCTTCCTTTCCGGGCGGCCGCCGATCTTCAGATTCCATTTCTCATGATTTCCCATATATCCGTACCGAAAGTAATTGGTGATAATACCCCATCATCCCTGTCGAAAATCATGGTTACGGATATACTTCGGGAGCGGATGGGGTATCAGGGCATCATCATAACGGATTCCATGAGTATGGGGGCTGTCATTGATACCTACGGATCCGGGGAGGCGGTGCTGGAGGCCCTTCAGGCCGGTGTTGACATGATTTTAATGCCACAGGATTTTCGGGAAGCCTATGAAGGAGTTTTGGATGCCGTCGCAGAAGGAATCCTTACGGAGCAGCGCATTGATGAATCGGTAGTACGTATACTGAAGGAAAAGCTTCAAATGGAAGATTAAGCTAAAATGGCCTTATCATTGGTGAATTCTTCGCCGGATGCCGCTTCAAACTGATGCATCAGATCTGCTACGGTGAGCTTTTTCTTTTCTTCACCGGAGATATTAAGGATAACCTTACCCTCATGCATCATGATCAAACGATTGCCGTGGGCAATGGCATCTTTCATATTGTGGGTAACCATAAGTGCGGTCAGATGGTTTTCGGCAATGATCTTGTCTGTGACCTTTAGCACTTTTTCAGCTGTTTTTGGATCAAGAGCAGCAGTATGTTCGTCAAGGAGCAGCAGTCTGGGTTGCTGCAGTGTAGCCATGAAAAGGGTGAGTGCCTGACGCTGCCCCCCGGAGAGAAGACCTACTTTAGAGGTCAGGCGCTCCTCCAGACCCAGCTCCAGCATTTTTAGAAGCTCACGGTACTTTTCCTTTTCCTGTCTGGTAATGCCCCATCCTAGAGTTCTGCTTTTACCTCTTCGGGCAGCGAGAGCCAGATTTTCCTGTATCTCCATTGTGGAAGCCGTTCCGGTCATAGGGTCCTGGAAGACCCGGCCCAGATAGGCTGCTCTTTTATGCTCAGGAACACCGGTGATGTTCTTATTGTCAAGAAGAATTACCCCTTCATCTATGGGCCAGACACCTGCAACAGCATTCAGCATGGTGGATTTGCCGGCACCGTTACCTCCGATAACAGTACAGAAGTCTCCGTCATCCAGGTAAAAATTAACACCGTTAAGAGCGGCTTTTTCATTTATGGTACCGGGATTAAATGTTTTATGAATGTCGATAATATGCAGCATATTAATTCACCTCCCTGTCATTCATTGCTTTCAAAGCGGCTTCGGAAGCCTTTGCCGTACGGAGAAAGGAGTTCCTTCGTTTGCCCTGCAGGTAGGGAACCGCTAAGAATATAGCCACAATAAGGGCGGTGAATAATTTTAAGTCGTTTGAGTTCAGCTTCAGCCAAAGAACAATACCTACTACGATATAATAGATTACACCACCAAGAACAATGAAAACCATTCGGAGTGCAAAATTCATATGCTTTCTGAATAAAGCATCACCGAAGACTTCACCTATGATGACAGCCGCCAGTCCGATAACGATGGAGCCGCGTCCCATATTGATGTCGGCAAATCCCTGGTATTGTGCCATTAAACCGCCTGCCAGACAGACAATACCATTGGAAATGGAGAGTGCCAGTACCTTTGTAAAGTTGATGTTGATACCGTTAGCCTTGCTCATGGCAGGATTACAACCCGTAGCGCGGATGGAACTGCCCTGTTCGGTGCCGAAATACCAATATAAGATAATGATTAAAAAAGCTGCGAAAATACCGCCGGTCAGAATGGCGCCGGGAACATGCATCAATGATATCAGCAGCTGATATTTCTGCACACTGATAGCTTTATTTGCAGACATATCCATAATATGCAGATTGACGGAATACAGGGCAATCTGCGTTAAAATACCTGCGAGTATGGGCGGGATACCAAGAGAGGTATGAAGCAGTCCGGTGATAAGGCCGGAGGCCAAACCTGCAATGACGGCAATCAGCAAAGCAACGGGAACCGGGAATCCGGCCAGGGTCAGCATGACGGTGACTGCACCGCCGGTAGCGAAAGAACCGTCTACCGTCAAGTCGGCAAAGTTTAGAAGGCGGAAGGTGACATAGACACCAAGTGCCATAATGCCCCAGATAAGGCCCTGAGCGATGCAGCCGGGAAGGGCGTTTATTAGATTTAACGGGTTCAGAGTCAAGAAATAACTCATTTTTTTTCCTCCTTATTCGGATATAATAAAGTGACTAAAGAAGTATAATAAAAAGTAAATTATTTTACTATGAAATGAAATAAAGGGATGCCATTAAAAATGCGGCATCCCCACGTAGCTTTATACGGATTATTCAGCCTCAATTGCCGTATAATTGTCAGGAATTTCAATACCCAATTGAGCAGCACGGTCAGCCATGTATTTGTAGGTGACATTTGGAGAATACTGTACCTCCATGGCAGAGATATCGGAACCGTTCACCAGAATATCGTAAGCCATTTCGCCGGTTGCATAGCCTATATCATAATAGCTGATAGACAGTGTTGCAATACCGCAGCCCTTGCAGATTCCTTCTTCCCCTGCTATGATAGGAACACCGGCAGGTTCGGCCACATTATTAATGGCTTCCGTACAGGAAGCAGCTATATTATCAGTTGGAATGTAGATGACATCACTTTCGGAGCAAGCCGTTTGGGTTACGGAGGCGACATCATTGGAGTCGGCGAAAGTGTATTCGGTACAGGTGTAACCCATTTCTTCCAGATAGCCGGTTATCGTTGTTGACTGGTATTTGGAATTAGGCTCTGCCGAGCAGTATAAAATACCCACGTTCCTGGCCTCCGGGAACAGATCCTGAAGCATGGCAGCCTGCTGATCAAGGGGAGCGAGATCAGAAGTACCGGAAACGTTGAAGCCGGTTACACCGGTCCAATCATCAATATCAAGGGCAGTGGCATAATCGGTAACGGAAGTACCCAGTACGGGTATGGTATCCGTTGCAGAAGCAGCTGCCTGCAGAGCAGAGGTGGCATTGGCCAGAATCAGGTCATAATTACTGGAAACAAACTGATTACTGATAGTTGCGCAGGTTGCGGAATCACCGGCGGCATTTTGCTCATCGAAGACAACTTTATCACCCAGCTGCTCTGTAAGCGCATCCTTAAAACCCTGGGTAGCCGCATCCAAAGCTTCATGCTGTACCAGCTGACAAATACCGATGTTATAAACAGTATCAGAATCAGCAGTGGTAGCTGTTTTTTCTGTTGTTGATTCTGCTTCTGCAGATTTTTCTTCTTTTACCTCAGTGCCTGAACTTCCACAGGCCGTCATACTTATTGCCAGTATAATTGACAAAACAAGTGTAAGAATTTTTTTCATGCTATTTCCTCCCATTAGAAAATATATACAATTTACCACTTTATAGCGATAAAGTGGACTTTTTCATTATAGCATCTGAGCATAGAATGTCAATGGGTTCAGGGCAGACAATGTTATTAACTTATGATAATGTCACTTTAGGATTCAGGGCAGACAAGTATATTCTTTACAGGAAAATACCTGAAATACAATTATTCAGATTTCTATTTTTAAAACTTTTGGGATAATATAAATTCCCGTTTTATCAGCAGCAGTCGTTCTATCTGCTTTAAAATATAAAACAGAAGGGCCCGTGCCTCAAATTCCTCCCGGCTGACAGGAAGCTCCTGCTGTTTTATATCCATAAACAGCAGGTTTAAATCCTGTAAAAGTCCCTCCACCGTATTATTTTTGTGATAGCCGCGTTCAATACCTTCCAACAGCTTGGCCACCTGCTCAGCCTGCTTTGGCAAATAGGAAATACTCTTGATATTTTCATAGATTTCTTTCAGCAGAATGCTTTGCTGTTCACGCATTCGTATATAATCCATCTCATAGGTATCTTTTTTCATAAGTGAATTATTATAATTATTCAGTGCACAGATTCTTGCCAGCTTCAGACTTTTTTGAAGCTGCTTAAGACAATCCGGACCATATCCGCTTTTATCTTCTTTCAGGAGCCAATGAGCCATGTTCTTAAGGATTTCTTTAATCTGCAGATCCACGTCATCTGCTATTTTTTGAAAAGTACTTTCTTTTTTTCGGAGGTGCAGGTTTACCAGAACACCTGCTGTCGTACCAATCAGCAATAGACCGGTTTCGTTGACAATCAGGGAAGCCGACATACTCTGCTCCGACAGGAAATGCGTGATTAAAACAGAATCCATGGCAATTGCTTCTCCCCAGCCGGCATATAGGCATATCAGGGAAAATAGCAGAAGGTAGGCAGCAAATGCCATAAAGGTAAAATCCAAAAGTTGAAAAGCGCCGGCTGCCAGTAATAATGCACACAGAAAGGCCAATGTTCTGTTTCTGGCACTTCGAAGCGTTTCCCGTTTTGTATTCTGGATACTCAGTACCGTGATAATACCTGCCGTAGCCGAATACCGTAAACCAAGCTCGGCGGCAACGGCAATGGAAAACACGGCGGCAAGGGCTATTTTAATGCTTTTCATTATTTTTTCCTGATTCATGAATCTACCCTACCTCATTCCTGCCAAAATTCATCAAAATTTATGCAATGCAGTTGTACCAGGCTCGAAAGTACCGTTCCCACTAAGCTCGAAACTACCTCGCTAAGTGGTCAGGTGTGTATTCTCACGAGTCTCGACAATACCTCGCCAAGTATTCATACGACACCTTGCCAAGTGTTCATATTATATCATAATAGGTAAAATATCACATCAGAAATATATAATAAGCTGCCATTAACATACATGATGTCTTCCCTTTGGAATGATAAAGGGAGAGCCGGAAACCGGATCTTTTATAACGGCACAATCGAGTCCGAAAACCTGCTTCATTAATTTTTCCGTTATTACCTCTGAGGGAGAGCCCTCGGAAATAAGTGTCCCTTTATGAAGGGCAAATATATAATCAGCATACCGGGCAGATAAGTTTATATCATGGAGGACCATTACGATAGTAGTACCCCTTTTCTGATTCAAGTCTGTCAGTAAATCAAGAATTTCAATCTGATAAGTAATATCAAGGAAGGTTGTGGGTTCATCCAGAAGAAGGATATCGGTCTGCTGGGCAAGTGCCATGGCAATCCATACCCGCTGCCGCTGACCGCCGGAAAGCTCATCGACACTGCGGTTTGCGAGCTCTGAAATGCCCATTATTTCCAGGGCTTCCTCGACAGCCTCAAAATCCTCTTTCATCCATCCCTTAAAAAAGGATTGATAAGGAAATCTGCCTCTTCCAACTAAATCAGCAACGGCAATTCCTTCCGGTACTACCGGTGATTGGGGAAGAAGTCCCAAAATACGTGCTAATTGCCTGGGGGGAATTTTACTGAGCTTTTTCCCGCCAAGGGTGATTTCCCCTGATACGGGTTTAATCAGCCGGGAAAGTGTTTTCAGCAGTGTGGACTTTCCGCAGGCATTTGCGCCGATAATAACGCTGATCTTATGATCGGGTATGATTAGATTAAGGTCATTAATAATCATTTTATGATCATACCCGGCATTAATATGATTTGCTTTCAATAATGATGCTGTCATACAAGACCTCCCCTTCGATTCATTCGTATCAGTAAAAAAAGAAGATAGGGTGCGCCGAGAATACCTGTAATAATGCCTGCCGGGAACCTTGTAGCAAAGGCGAACTGACCGATAAGATCTGCGCCGAGTACCAGGGAGGCCCCTACAAGGCCTGAGGGTAATTCATTCGGAGCTCCTTTACCGACAAGCGTTGCTGCAATAGGTCCGGCCAGAAAAGCAACAAAGGCAACAGGACCTGTAACTGCAGTTGCAAAGGCAATTAAAAATACAGAACCAAACACTAATAAAAGACGGGTTTGGTCAGTTTTTATACCAAGGGTAATAGCTGACTGTTCCCCAAGCTCTAAAATCTTCAAATGTTTTCCGAACAGGATGATAACAGGACCCAAAATAATGACGACAATGAAAAGGCCCGGAATGTCGGACATTTGTATTCCGTTCAGACTGCCGTTCAGCCATCTTAGTGCGCCGGGAATATCATATTGCGATGCCCTGAGTAACAGGAAGGATAGGACTGCATGAAGTATGGCCTGTATACCTATTCCAATCAGGATTAACCGTCCGCCTGAGAAGCTTCCGCCTTTTGAGAGCAGATAAATCAGTGCTGCCACCATAAGCCCTGAAATTACCGCCGCAACGGAAACAATACGGCCATTTAATTTAAGTACGAGAATACAAAAAACAGCGGCTACGCTGCAACCGGAAGTCACACCTATCATATCGGGACTGGCTAACGGGTTCCTGAGCATGGTTTGAAAGGTGTTCCCGGCTATTCCGAATGCCATTCCGGCAAGAAGCCCCGAGAGCATTCTGGGTAACCGCAAAGTGGAGACAGCAAAAGAAGCCCCCTGGATTTCTTCACCAAAAAGAACCCTGACAACAACGGTAAGAGGATATCTGGTGCTTCCCAGTAAAAGCATAAAGCTGCAAAGGAGCAAAGTTACGAAAGCCATTAAAATAGTAACGAGGATCCACCGCTGCCGCCTTAAGCGGCGGCCTGATTTGATGATAGTAAGATTATCTCCGGTCATAATGTTCTCACCTTCGCTCTCATGGCAACAATTATAAGTATGGGAGCACCCAGAAACGCCGTGACGATTCCTGCCTCAAGTTCACTTGGGCTGCCAATGAGCCTTCCTATAATATCCGATATTGTTAAGAGAACGGCACCTCCCATAGCCGACATGGGTATCAGGAGCCGCAGATTAGGGCCGCAGATAAGACGCATGGTATGGGGAACCATAAGTCCGACAAATCCTATTGGGCCGGCCAAAGCTGTCGTTGCCCCGCAAAGAACTACGCCTGCAAAGGCACCTGCAATCCTTACCATGCCCGTATTTACGCCTAAACCCGTTGCAACATCATCTCCCAGGGCAAGGGCGTTTAGTGCGGGAGCAATAAATATGCCTACAAGCAGTCCTGTTGTCAGAAAAGGAAGTACGGAGGATATGCCTTCCCATGTGGCACCGCTGACGGTTCCTACCTGCCAAAATCGGTAGGCGTTCATAACCTCGGTACGGGGCAGAATAATGGCACTGACTAAAGAGGAGAGAGCGGCGCTGGTAGCGGCTCCGGCTAAAGCAAGCTTTATAGGCGTCATACCACCATATCCCATGGAACCTATTCCATAGACAAATATTGCCGTTATGGCAGCACCTGCCAATGCAAACCATATATATTGACCGGCCGTACCTATATGGAAAAAAGAGATTCCACTCACCACAAACAGGGAGGCTCCCGTATTTACACCCAAAATACTGGGATCTGCTATGGGATTACGGGTGATTGCCTGCATAAGGACACCGGATACCCCAAGAGAAGCTCCCGCAATGATACTGAAAACAGTCCGGGGAATACGCTCAAGGACGACTATTTCACTTATGGATGCTGCTTCCGTATGTAATAAAGCTCTTGAAACTTCATGAAAACTTACGAAACGGGATCCAAAAGCCAGAGAAGCAAATATGCACAGTAAAAGACTAAGTAAACTGCCGGCCAGTATGGCGCTTATTTTCATGTATTTCATCATTCCACTTTTTCAGCTGCCTCTCCCAGCAGGCTCAAATATTCGTCAATCGTAGCAGGGATGGAAAGGGCACTGGGTGTACCGGATGCCGCCAGCGGGGTACCGTCTTCAATAAGGACAACCGAGCCTCTCTTGACCGCCGGAATTGTTCCCAGAAGAGAATCGGCCTGTAATGCCTCCAATAATGCCTCGTTGCCATAGGCGACTATAATGTCTATATTTTCCAATAAATCAACATTTTCGGCACTTAGCTCCAGTGCGAAGCTTTCAGAGTCTTCGGCCAGTTTCGTTACACTTTCAGGAAATGCCATTCCTAAATCGGTAAGATAGGCAGCCCGTGGGTCACTGGGAAGATAAACATAAAATTTTCCTAAATCTGTTGGATTAAAATAGAAAAAGGCTGCGGTTTTCTCTTTGATTTGAGGATATTCACCGGTTTTTTCTGAAATCAGCCGCTCTAAATCGGAAACCAGCTGTTCACCTTCCGCTTTCATACCCATTCCTGTAGCATCCATAATAATTTGCTCCCGCCAAAGGGTCTGCCAGGCGAGTGCGGGATATGCGACAACAGGGGCAATTTGGCTTAAAAGCTCATATTCTTCCTGAGTGATGCCTGAATAAGCGGCAAGTATTACATCCGGCTTTGCATCACTGACAGCTTCGAAATCCAGACCATCCGTATCGTTGAAGAGAACGGGGCTTTCCACACCTAATTCTTTGAACCTTTCAGCGGTCCAGGGCAGCAGGCCGCTGTCATCTGTCACGCCGTAGTTCGCTTTTGAAACACCGGCAGGAATGATTCCCAATGCTAAGGGAACATCCTGATTTCCCCATGAGATGGTAACAATACGCTCCGGTTTGCTTTCCAGCACCGTCTCTCCGAAGGCATGCCGTATCGTTATGGGA
>CAMJWQ010000075.1 GCA_946409475.1 uncultured Lachnospiraceae bacterium | reverse complement strand
TTCTAAAATCTCAGGATTTGCCAATGCATCCCGATTTGTGACTTTCCTTCCGTTTATGATATTGGTCACCGCACTTTCTACTTTTTTCCCATTCAGGGTTTTGGGAATGTCCGGCACCATTCGTATCACGGCCGGTACATGCCTGGGTGAGGCATTGATTCTAAGTATGTCCTTTATTTTTTTTATCAAAGCAGCATTCAGTTCATATCCTTCCTTTAGCTGTACAAAAAGAAGAATTCTCTGATCCCCCTTTACATCCTGGCCTATGGCAAGACTATCCGTAATTTCCGTAAGCTTATTGACCTGATTATAGATTTCAGCCGTTCCAATCCGCACTCCGGAAGGCTTCAGAACCGAGTCAGACCTGCCGCAGAACGTAATTCCTCCCGTATCCTTATGAAAAATAACATAATCTCCATGTCTCCATATATTCTTAAAGACACCAAAATAGGCTTCCTGATAGCGCTCATTTAAGGGATCATTAAAAAACCTCAGGGGCATGGAGGGAACAGGCATTTCACAAACAAGCTCTCCCTGTTCGTCCAAAACAGGATTTCCGGCCTCATTATAGCAATTGATTTTCATTCCAAGTCCGGGGCCCTGTAATTCTCCCGAATAAATTGAATTTAAGGGATTCGCCATAGCAAAGCAGCCGTTAATATCTGTTCCTCCTGCAATAGAATTAAAAAACAGATCTCTTTTTATCTGTTCATAAACATAGGTAAAGCCTTCTTCCGACAAAGCGGAGCCTGTCTGTGATATTTCTTTTAACGCCTTCAAAGAAACCGCTTCCTTCGGAGAGAAGCCTTCCTTCATCAGCGCATGGAGGTAGCTTGCGCTAAGTCCGAAAACCGTTACCTTCTCCTCCTCTACTATTTTCCATATGAATGATGTGTCCGGATAGGAAGGATTACCGTCGAAGAGTACAATTGCAGAACCCAAGCCCAATGCGGCCGCCTGCCAGTTCCACATCATCCAGCTGCAGGTACTGATATACAGGAGTCTGTCATCTTTCTTTAAATCACTGTGCAAAGCTAATTCTTTTAGCTGGTTTACCAGCAGACCCATGGCAGATTGCACCATACATTTCGGTTTTCCGGTTGTTCCCGATGAAAACATAATAACAAGGGGATGCTCATAGTCAAATTGAGGAAATGAAAAAGCAGGCTCCTCATCTTTCGCCAGATAGTCCTCCCATGCTGTCCTTCCGAAAACGGGATATCCGTTTTCACCGTTCCCTGCATAATGACATACCACCACTCTCCGGATACTTGTGACTTCCTCCGCAATCCGTTTTACCTTTTCTAAAACAGCAAAGGATTTCCCCTTATAATAATACCCGTCTGCCGTAAACAATATAACCGGATTTGTCTGGCCGATCCTGTCGATAGCAGCCCCGGCACCGATATCCGTCGCACAGGAGCACCATATTGCACCAATGGAAGCGGCAGCCAGCATAGCAATAACGGTTTGCGGCAGATTCGGCATATAAGCTGCCACCACATCTCCCTCTTTAACACCATCTCTTTTCATCGCCAGAGCCAGACGGATTACTTCCTTATATAACTCCCTATGACTGATTTCACTTCTGATTTGATCTTCTCCCCTGAATATGATGGCGGGTGCGTCCGAATCAGAATAGCGGAGCATATTTTCCGCATAATTTAATTTTGCACCGGGAAACCATTTCACTTTCATGAATTCTCCGATATTTTCAGCAGCCGCATAGTAATTCCGGGAATGGATAATACGAAAAAATTTCCAGACAGCATCCCAGAAATGCAAAGGTTCATTGACAGACCACTCATATAAGGCTTTATAGTCTTTCCATTTCTGTTCATAATTGCTGTTCACAAAATCCATAAACTGCTTCATATTCGATTTTTCCAATAATTCTTCTGTTGGTGTCCATAATAATTCTCTCATTGTAATCTCCTTTCATGGCCGGCGGCTTATTTCCATATCCTCACCTTTGACAAAAGTAAACGGAAGCTGCCCTGCTTTTAAATATGTATATTTAAAAAGCGCTATAATGAAAATATATTTTCATTATAGCGCTTTTTAAGGAGAATTTCTACCGTTTTTTGTCTTCCGCCCTCCGCTTTTCTATCCATGACCGTACGGAAGCATTAACCGGAAAAAATAATGCAACTTCCCTCTCAGGCGGCATATATTAGAACCAGAAAAGTTATATAAGAGGTTTCCTATGGATAGTAACGGCAATCCCGCACAAAATAGAGCCTTGCAAAGGAACCATGTCCTGCGGTTAAAAAATGCCCTGCTGGAAGAGGTTATGGCAAGTACCCGGGATACGGGTTATGTATTGCTTTCTTACGATGTCAGGGACAGGTATGGCAGCCCTCAAAAAAATCTGCTCCAATTAAATGTGGGAAAAGATACGGAGATAAAAGATCCCTTTGGAAATACTATTTTTTTAACGGAGCTGCGAAAAGGAATGCATGTAAACGTCCTGTTTTCTTCTGCCATAACCAAAAGTATTCCCCCTCAGTCCAATGCCTTCCGTATTACGGTAAAGGAGGAAGAGCCTTATGCAGACATCACCACCGACCGGGTCGTGAGTGTAGACACTGATTACGGATTTATCATCACGGGAAACCCTAACGACATATATGAGCAAATGAGATTTAATATCTCAAATGAAACACTTATACTGGATAAAAACGGTAATGCCATTCCCCTGGGCAATATCCGGCCGGGGCAGATGATAAGGGCAGAGCATGCCATATTTCAGACAATGAGCATTCCTCCCCAGTCACCGGCCTTTCGTATACAGCTTCTTTCATAGGGAAGCGGTCCCTCTGTTATTTGTTTTTATTTTCTGCCTCCAGGCTTTCCAGCCATAACCGCACGGAAGCATCACTGGGCATGCGCAAATCTCCCCTTGGGGATAAAGCAACCGAACCCACTTTAGGGCCATCCGGCAGACAGGATCTTTTGAACTGCTGGGAAAAAAATCTTTTATAAAAAATAACCAGCCATTTCATTATGGTCTCAGGAGCATAAATACCGTTAAAAGCTGTCTCGGCAATGCGCCTTATTTTTTGAGGTTCATAACCGAAACGTAACAGGTAATACAAAAAGAAATCATGAAGCTCATAAGGACCTACGATATCCTCCGTTTTTTGTGATATGTTCCCGTTTTCAGGCGGCAGTAATTCAGGGCTTACGGGTGTATCCAGTACATCATACAGAACAGCCTTTAAGGAACCGTCCTTACAGCTGTCCGCATAGTAACGCACCAAATGCTTCACCAGGGTTTTGGGTACCGACGCATTGACGCCATACATGGACATGTGGTCCCCGTTATAGGTGGCCCAGCCAAGCGCCAGCTCGGACATATCCCCGGTACCTATGACCAGCCCGTTATTTTGATTGGCTATGTCCATTAGGACCTGGGTTCTTTCCCTTGCCTGACCGTTCTCATAGGTCACATCATGCACATTACCGTCATGCCCGATATCATGAAAATGTTTTATAACGGCTTCTTTTATATTTATTTCCTTTAAGGCAGTTCCCAGCTGCTTCGCCAGCTTACAGGCATTTTGATAAGTCCGGTCCGTTGTTCCGAAACAGGGCATGGTAACCGTCGTAATATTTTTTCTGTCTATATGCAGCATTTCAAAGGCACGAACAGTGACGAGGAGCGCAAGGGTCGAATCCAATCCTCCCGATATCCCAATCACCGCATTTTTACAGTTCGTATGCTTTAACCGTTTTTTTAAGCCCATTGACTGTATGGATAAGATCTCCTCACACCTTTTGTCTCTGTTTTCTTTCTCTGCGGGAACAAAGGGATAGGGATAAAAGGAACGGCATAATTTTGTTTCCTCCGGTTTCAGATGAAACTCGACAACTGCATAATGTTCATTAACTGCTGTGGCAAAAGTAGTCATATGACGCCTTTCACTTCTTAAGCGGTGGATATCCACGTCCGCATATATGATTTCATTTATAAAGCGTTCCGATTCTGCCAGAATAATTCCGTTTTCCGCAATGATGCTATGACCTCCGAATACCACATCCGTAGTAGACTCTCCTTCCCCGCAGCCGGAATAAATGTAGGCGCAAAGCAGCCTGGCAGACTGGCCGCCGATAAGGGCATTGCGGTACTCATCCTTCGCGATGGTTTCCGGACTGGCAGAACCGTTGACGATCAAAGTGGCTCCCTGTAAAGCATGATTCGTGCTGGGGGGTAAAGGCACCCAGACATCTTCACAAATTTCCGCTGCTACGATCAGTCCCTCCATCTCTTTACAGGAAAATAACAGATTGGTGCCAAAAGGTACCTTTTCACCCTGCCATTCAATGATATCGGGAATGGAATTTCCGGAAGTAAAGTGTCTGGCCTCATAGAATTCCGAATAATTAGGGATATGGATTTTGGGGACAAATCCCAGCACCCTGCCGTTTTGAACAGCTGCCATAACATTATAAAGCTTATTATGTTTTTCAAAGGGAAGCCCCACAAATACCAGTGCATCTTTATCCCTGGTATGCTCCGCTATTTTTATAAGCTGTTTTTTCGCATCCTCCAGCAGCAGCTCCTGCCAAAACAAATCATGACAGGTGTAACCGGTGAGACTCAGTTCCGGAAATACCAGAATTTTTGCTCCCCTGCTTATGGCTTCATCGATTTTTAAACATATCTGCCTTCTGTTCTGCTTTGGGTCTGCCACCGTCACATCCGGCGTTATGGCAGCCACTTTAATGAATCCCTGTTTCATGACTTTGCTCCTTAATTCTCCTTAATTCCTCTACCGTAAAAATATACTTTCTATTACAAAAATGACAGTTAACCTCAATTGGTTCATTTTCTTCAATCATTTCATTAATTTCCTGTTTTCCTATACTGATAATCGCTTTTTCCACTCTTTCTTTATCACAATTACAATAAAACTGAGTGGGTATTTTTTCATGTATTTCCAAATTACAATTACCTAATATCTTATCCAGCATCATTTCCGGCGTGCAGCCCTCATTTAACATGGACGTTACAGAGGATATTCCCCTGAGATTCTCTTCCAGCTTATTAATGATCTCCTCCTTTGCAAAGGGCATCAGCTGTATGATAAATCCTCCGGCCGATTTTACGGTATTATTTTTCTCCATATAAACACCAAGACCCACGCTGGAGGGTACCTGCTCTGAAGCGGCAAAATAATAAGTGATATCATCACCGATTTCACCTGTCTGCAGGGAGGTCTGTCCTACATAAGGTTCCTTCAAACCCAAATCCTTTATGACGGTAAGAATTCCCGCACCTACCGCCCTGCCGACATCCAATTTTCCCTGGGGACTGGGCGGCAGCATAACACCGGGATTATAAGCATAGCCCTTCACCCTTCCCTTTGCATCTGCGGTGACCGTTATTCCCTGAATAGGACCGTCTCCCTTTATCTGTAAGGTCAATATATCCTTATCACCCTTTAACATAACACCCATCATGCTTCCCGCCGATAACAGTCTTCCTAAAGCTGCGGTAGCTATAGGGCTGGTATTGTGGGCTTTCCGCGCTTCTTCCACCAAAGCTCCCGACGTAACGGCAAAAGCCCTGATTTGACTGTCTGCTGCCGTCGCTCTTATGATATAGTCGTTCATTTTCATTTGCCCTTCTCTCTCGCTATGATATAGATCCTTTCTTCCTCTTCACCGGGAAGCGAAAAGGAAAATGCCTGAAATACAGTTAAGAATTCCAATCCTGCTGCCTCCAGGCATTTTTTTATTTCTTCCAATGAATAAGCCCTTTGATAATGAGTCTCTTCAAATTTGTCATACTGTTCATTCTTATTTTTTATGAACAGCGTCAGATCATACTCATTTATTTTCGTTTCCCTATCATAGTAATTTTCCCAAATAAAGCTTCCTTCATCCTGATTTTCCGCAAAAGTATGGTCCGACAGAATGTGCTCATATTTATATTCCGTATTTAAATCAAATAGAAAGATACCTCCGGGGTCCAAATAATTATTCACAAGGGTAAAGACTTTCGTTAAATCTTCTTCCTTTATGATATAATTCAGGGAATCGCAGATACTGATAACTGCTTTTACCGTACCGTACAATTCAAAATTCCGCATATCCTGCAGCAGATATAGTATGGATTGCTTATTTTCGGCCGCTTTATCCATAGCTATGGACAGCATGTCTTCCGAATTATCAATACCAATCATATCATACCCGTTTTGAGACAAATAACCGGTAAAGGTTCCTGTCCCGCATCCCAAATCCAGCACAAGGCCATTATTAATATCATAGGCTTTTAATAATTCCATAATATAGTTTCCCCACTCTTCATAAGGTACCGTATTCATAAAAGTATCATAAACCTGAGCAAAGCTAGTATAGGCAGACATGAAACCCTCCTCTTTTATCTTTTTACTTTTGCCCTCCTTTTAGGATTCTCCGGCCAGCTTTGCGGCAATTACATAGCCCACAGCAAATGCCGCAATTCCTGTAATAACGGATACCACGGATAATGTACTTAAATCTGCCATCAGTATTATGGCTACAGGAGACGCCATAATAAGACCAATTATGGCAAAATAAGCTAATATGGGGTATTTTTCAAATACAAACTCAATTAATTTGGCTATGGCAAATATCCCTATCACGGCACCGGCACCAAAAGGTGCCAAAATTCCAAATCCGGTCATGATTCCATTCATGTCAAAGGCAGCAAGCGCTTTTATAAATGCATTGATGCTTTCTATAATCGGATTATAAAATCCTAACAGCATTAATATCATGGAGCCGCTGACCCCGGGAATTACCATGGTAGCGGAAGCAATAATACCAATACCGAACAAAACCATCACATTTATTATATTGAAGGAAAGCTCTCTTGTATTTCCGTCTTTTTCTCCTATTAACGCAAATACGATAACGAAAGAAAAAAGCAGCAGAAAGGCAATGATATTACCGGCCGAAAGCTTAGCTCCCTTTACCTTGTTAAGTATCATAGGCAGACCGCCGATAATCAGCCCGATAAAAAGCAAATTCGTCTGTATAGGGAAATGTGCGAACAAAAACTCAATAATAAAGGATAATCCCACGATTCCGATCCCTGCGCCCAGAATAATGGGAACCAATATTTTAATACTGTTTTTAAAATCCTTAAACAAGTGGGTAATAGCAAAAATCAGTTTATCATAAATACCCATGGATACCGCCATAGTTCCTCCACTGACTCCCGGAATAATATTGGCAATACCGATTACGGCACCTTTACAAATTTGTTTGATCAAGTTTACTACCTCTTCTTTCTATTTTAATTAGTCATTTTTATAATTGATATAATTTTTTATACTATCCAGTAGTTGATCCATCTCCTCCTTTGTACCTACGGTAATGCGAAGATAATTATGGATACGGGGTTTATCAAAGTAACGTACATAAATACCCCCCTCTTTTAATGCAGCGAACAGCTCTTTAGCGGTCACGGTATTGTGCGATGCAAATAAGAAATTAGCCCTGGATTCCGTTACGGTAAAGCCTAATGACCGTAATTCCGCCTTCACACTATCCCTCGTATCAATTATTTTATTTAGGGTTTCTTTAAAATAAGCATCATCCTTAACGCCTTCCACTCCTAAAACAAGAGATGCCTGATTCATGGTATAAGAATTATAGGATTGCTTGACATCATTCAAATAACCAATCAATTTACTGCTGCCTATGGCATAGCCGATGCGCATGCCGGCCATTGACCTTGACTTGGAAAAGGTCCGGGTGATGATTACATTTTCATACTTATTTAACAGGGGAAGCGCACTTTCTCCGCCAAAATCAATATAAGCTTCATCTATAATCACAATACTGTCCGAATTATGCTCAATAATATCCTCTACCACATCCAAGGCTTCATAGATACCGGTAGGTGCATTGGGATTGGGAAAAATAACACCTCCGTTTTCCCTATCATAATCCTCCGGCCTGATATGAAAATTAATATCTAATTGTGGCCTCTCATAAGGAATCCTATATAAATCCGCCCACACATCATAAAAGGAATACGTAATATCGGGAAACAGTATCGGCTTTTGTGAATTAAAAAAAGTAAGAAAACACATAGCCAATACATCATCACTTCCCACTCCCACAAAAACCTGATCCGGATTCACTTTATGATAAGCCGCCAGGGCATTTACCAGAGGTGTGGCATTGGAATCAGGATATAACCTGAACAGGTTTAAGTCCATATTTTCCATTGCTTTTCTAACTCCGGGGGCAGGCGGATACGGATTCTCATTGGTATTTAATTTTATGATATCGGACTGTTTCGGTTGCTCTCCCGGTATATAGGGAACTACTTTTCTGATATTGTCTTCCCATGAATTCATCTGCGGCTGCTCCTTTATGCAATTCAAATATGATTTTTACTTCTCATCTTGTTATAACAAATGCCTGTATGTATGTCAATGAAAGATGTATTTATAAGTATTTATAAGCTGCAAAAGAAATCCCGATTCTCTATGCTTTTTGTTAAACGTACCTATATTCAGGCACAAACACGAATAGATTATATTCACATTTTTTACAGCCAAAACATACTATAAGTAAAACTCTTAAAAAGGAAAAGAGGATTTCATTGAATATAAATCATTTAAGTATTGGTATGACCGCTCCTGATTTTACAGCAGATTCAACCTTCGGTATGAAAAATATGCACGATTATAAAGGAAAATGGCTTGTTTTTTTCTCACATCCCGGAGACTTTACACCCGTATGTACTACGGAGTTTCTGGCCTTTACGGAAGCCTATCCTCAATTTACTCATTTTAATACGGATCTGTTAGGGTTGAGCATTGACAGCAACCCCTCTCATTTAGCCTGGGTAAATGAAATTCAAAACATTACCGGCAAAACAATACCCTTTCCCATTATTGCCGACCGTATCGGAGAAATTGCTTCTCTCTACGGCATGCTGGCACCGGAAGTAAGCAAGTATGCCACGGTCCGTAACGTTTATATCATAGATCCCAAGCAGGTAATTCGTGCTATCTTAATTTATCCAATGACTAACGGAAGAAATATCTGGGAAATTTTAAGACTGATCATTGCCCTGCAGGCAACCGACAAGTATAATGTAGTGACCCCTGCAAATTGGGAACCCGGCCAGCCGGTTCTGGTTTCGCCTCCTAATAATTTTGATGAGATGATGCTCAGAAAAACGGACCCGGAATCCGAAGGCCTGCATTGCCGTGATTGGTTCTGGTGCTACAAGCAAATACCGGATGAAAATCCCATTATCAGAAACAGATAAATAACCTAAGTCACCTCCCTTACCTGCCATTGGCGGAGGCTTACGATAATAATAAGGAAGCAATAACGCTTTCCCGAACAAGCTGAGTGTGAAGAAGCCTCACTTGTCATGAATTAAACTTAGGGCCCTATCATTAGGTGCCCTATTATTATTGCCAAGTATAAAATATCCTGTTTTTAAAATTAACAGTAAATTAATCTGCAATTTGCCTGCCTGTATGATCCATATGATAATTTTCCCTGATAATTAATTGGGATATGGGTACAATTTCATAACCCTGATCCTTAAGTCCGGTTATAACGGCATCTAATGCCTGAGCCGTATATTTCGCACCATTGTGCATTAATATGATGGATCCGTTTCTCAGGTTTTTATGCTGGCATACGGTTTTTATAATACTGTCGGCACCGTAATCCTTCCAGTCCAGGCTGTCAACATCCCATTGTATGGTGTAATACCCGCACTCCTTTGCATTTTTAATCACATCATTATCATAATCGCCATAGGGACAGCGGAACAGTTCCATTTCCACACCGGTCAGTTCCTTTACCTTATCATGTACCAGCATTAGCTCTTCCTTGCATTGTTCATCATTTAACTGACTCATATTCTTATGATTTTCACTATGATTGCCCAAGTCATGGCCTGCTGCCAAAACAGACTTCACATCATCCGGATAGGATTCCACCCAGCCGCCGGTCATAAAAAAGGTTACATGTACATTATGCTTTTTTAAAATGGAAAGAATCTCCTGCGTGTCTTCGTTACCCCAGGATAACGGTCGGGTGTGGAACTATAATATGAATTCCCAAGAGAACACTTTTCCCGGTAAAACATATATTATACTAAAACTTGGGGAATATGATAATGAAATACTATACCCGTATGAATTCTTTTACAAATAACTATGCCGTCTATCCCGCGCAAGTGGGTGTTCAAAATTTCGGATGGCTTCAGGTACGTTGTATCACGCCAAATTTTATTCCTATCGAGAATGCACAGGTAGTGATAGCCTCTCCCTCGGATCCTTCCGCCGTCATAGAACAATTAACTACGGACATTTCGGGTTTAACAAATGAAATTCAATTACCGGCTCCTGTTATTGATTATAGTCTGGACCCCTCTGCTACCGTACAGCCTTACTCTTTGTTTAACCTGCGGGTAACAGCGCCTCAATATGGTACCGTCACCATTTCCGATGTGGAAATATTACCGAATGTCACCGCCCTGCAGGAAATCACCCTGAATCCGCTGGAAGCTCCGGAGGAAAGACTGTACGTGATACCCCCTCATACTTTGTATGGGGAATATCCGCCAAAGATTCCCGAAGAAGAAATCAAACCAACAACAGCAACCGGTGAAATTGTTTTATCGGAAGTAGTCGTTCCTGAATTTGTCGTAGTACATGACGGTCCTCCTGCGGATTCCGCCGCTCAAAACCATTATGTCCGCTTTGCGGATTACATTAAAAATGTGGCTTCCAGCGAAATTTATGCCACATGGCCGGAAGCCACTATCTTTGCAAATGTACTGGCTATATTATCTTTTACCTTAAACAGAGTCTATACGGAATGGTACCGTAATCAAGGCTATAATTTCACCATCACCTCATCAACAGCTTATGACCATAAGTGGATGAACGGACGAAATATTTTTGATACCATCAGTCTGGTGGTAGACCAGATATTTACAAACTACCTGTCACGTCCCAATGTCAGGCAGCCGATTCTTACTCAATATTGTGACGGCAACAGGGTGCAATGCCCGGGCTGGATGACCCAATGGGGATCAAAGGCATTAGGCGATCAGGGCTACACCGCCATTCAGATTCTAAGAAATTTTTACGGAGACTCCATTTATATTAATTCGGCAAACCAGGTCTCCGGTGTGCCTTCCTCCTGGCCCGGCACTAATCTCACCATTGGCTCTTCCGGTCCTGCTGTCAGAACCATACAGGAACAATTAAATGCTATTTCCAATGATTACCCCTTAATTTCCCGAATTGCTGTTGACGGCCAGTTCGGTTCTCAAACTGCCCAGGCCGTCAGAACCTTCCAGGAGATATTCAACCTGCCTGCCAACGGTATCGTTGACTTCCCCACCTGGTACCGCATTTCCGGTATTTATGTAGCCGTAACCCGAATGGCTGCTTAATGCGGTTACCTTATTTCATCTAATGCATACCATAGTAGTATAAACAAAAGATAAGGGGGTGTTAGATATGTTCTGTCGGCACAGAAGAAGCTGTTGCTGCTGTACCAGTTACTGCTGCAGTCGTTGCTGCCGTGGTTGTTATAGCTGTAGTTACCGCATACAACGTCGCTTTTGGTAAATGATAGGTATCTGACATATACTGTCACGTTGAACTGGTTCTCAAAAAACGGATTGCTTATCAAGTAACTTTTAGGGCTGAATCTTATAAAAATAAAATTCAGCCCAATATCATGAAAAGTTCTGCCCAAAATAAGAAACATTCTGCTGCAGAGCCGCACCAATAGCACTTCCAAAAAAACCTCTTTGTGCCAGGAACAAATAATCTATTTCTTCATCCGGATACTCTTCTTTTACTATAGAAAATATATCCGTTAAGGAATCGCCTAAT
>CAMJWQ010000074.1 GCA_946409475.1 uncultured Lachnospiraceae bacterium | reverse complement strand
CTTATATTTCGATAAGTCTAGTGATTTATATTTTTTATGAAAAAAATGAATATAAAAGAAAAATGAATAATATTTAATAAAAATTTCATTTACAAGGCACTGATTTTGTAAGAATCGAAATAGATTTTAGGTTCTCTTTATTTTTGTACTGGTGTTTTTACACTGACAGGTAATTATTATTTGAAATAATTTTTGTGAAAATTTCAGATCATTTCTGCATTAATGTTATTATTTATCAGAATACTCCGGCTATACAAGGTTCGTATAACGTACTGTTCACAAACGCAGGCGTAGTGGCGCTACACCTGCGTTTGTCCGGCACTGCCTAAGGAAAATCGTCCTCAGAACTATGCACAGGCAAATCTGAGTCCTTCTGCTATCAGGGGAAAATCCCTTTTATCTCTTCCGCATGTATCAACCTTCTTAAGGCTATAATATAAGCTGCCATACGGAAAGAACAGCCGCTTTTATTTTTCTCTGCTTTCATTTCCATAAATGCTTTTGTCATAATATTTTCCAACATTTCGTTGACCTGAGATTTTTCCCATGTCAGGGTCTGAATATTTTGTACCCACTCGAAATAAGATACGATAACACCGCCGCTGTTTGCAAATATATCAGGTATCAGGCTGATTCCTTTTTTCTCCAACACCTCATCTCCCTTTTCTGTGGTCGGTCCGTTAGCTCCTTCCACAATGAACTTGCATTTTAAGTTTTCGGCAATGTCTTCATTGATCTGATTTTCTAATGCTGCCGGTACTAAGACATCACATTCACAGGTAAGTATTTCTTGATTGGAAATATGTAGGACATCCGGTGCGTCATAATCCTTTAGCAGACCACCGCCTTCTATATATTCAGAAATACTGTCTGCATTTAATCCGTTTTTACAGTAGATACCTCCTGATATATCACTTAAGGCAACAATGACGGCTTCTCTGTGATAAAAAATCCTGGCTGCATTTCCGCCTACATTCCCCATTCCCTGTATTGCTATTTTTCTTCCCTTCAATTCTATACCATATTCATTTAAAATCAGTTTCGTACTGATTACCACTCCTCTGCCGGTCGCCGATGCTCTTCCCTTAGAACCGCCAAGCTCTACCGGTTTTCCCGTTACGACACCGGGACAGGGCTTTCCCTTTAGCATACTATAGGTATCCAGAACCCATGCCATGGTCTGGGCATTCGTATTGATATCCGGCGCCGGAATATCGGAATCCGCTCCGATAATCGGCTCAATCGCATATGTATACCTTCTGGTAAGTCTGCACAGCTCTCTTTGGGATAAGGTATGGGGATCTACCTTTACTCCGCCCTTTGCTCCGCCGTAGGGTATGTTCACAACAGAACATTTCAGGGACATCCAGGTCGCAAGTGCCTTTACTTCATTTAAATCACAATCCTGATGATAACGGATGCCTCCTTTAAAAGGCCCCCGGATATTGGAATGCTGGACCCTGTAGCCCTCAAATACCCTTACCGTTCCATCATCCATTTCAACAGGAAGATAAACCTTTGTTTCTCTTTGCGGATTCTTAATGATTTCAAACATGTCTTTTTTGATGCTTCCGACTTCCATCGCTTTTTCCATTACGGATACTACATTTTCGTATGGGTCGTATTTTACTGCCATAATAGCTCCTTTCAAGAAACCCCTTGTTTCTATCCTATTTTCAAAACAGGAATATTATAGCAAGTACCATCCCTTTTTAGTATTCTTTTGGGTAAAAAACGAATAATATAATATTTTGCCGTCATATTCTTAATTTATTAAGGTTTTATAGGCAAAAAATTTCTTTTTTACCTTTTTTAAATGCATCCTGCCAAAAGAAGCTTTAGGACTAATTTTTAACCTGCATGGACAACCATTCAAAAATTGTCATTTCCTTTCCGCCAACACTATCTGTACATTCATTATTTAAAGTATAAATCCACGACCAGTGTCCCATATATTCATATGGAGTTGTTCCGTCTTCTTCAAAATAATTTCCACCGGTATCTGTTACTTTTTCAAACAGGCTATAATGAACATCCCGTGCATTTGCTTCCATTAAACGGTCATATAGCGCATTACTGTAATCATCTAACGGAATGGCCTCACCATTATCGTCCGGCTCTAAAATATATGATGCATAATCCTCTCCCGTCGTTCCTTTATAAACAGGCACAGTTCCATCCGTTTTTGCTGCTGTCAGCCAGATTGGGATATCTTTTATGTCGGCAATCTTTTCCTCAGACAGCCATTTCACGGAATATGCTTCGCATACAGGATATGCCGCGGCAAAAAAATCGGGGTAATTAATTAACATGTTCACTGTCATATAACCGCCATTGGAGCACCCTCCAATATAAATACGGCTGGTGTCGACTTCCGGATGCCCTATGATATACTCGTCAATCAGCCCTTTTAAGGCCTCCGTATAATATGATTTTCCATCACATGTATCAATCTGGCTCTCATCCGTGCTATAAATGCCCGTTCCGTCCACATCCATCCACATTGTCCGACACTGCGGTGCAAGTATTTCTGCCCCGGTTTCACCAAAGTACTGCTGTATCTCGTCTGTTGCAAGGTTTACAACTTTATTTCCCATAATGGAAATTGTAGGATCCGTTCCGCCCTCTCCTGCTCCATGCAGCCATATAATTAAAGGCGTTGATGCCTCTTTGGCATTTTCATCCGGTACATAGGATGCATAACTTAAATCTATGGTCTTACCTGCATTTTCAAAGGCATAGGTTCCTGAAACATCGAATAGATCACCTAAGACATTTACATTTCCCTCTTCATCTGCGCCTGTAATTTTTTCAATCGTTAACACATTCCCTGTAATATCCTTTACTGTTTTATCTTCATTTACAGAAATAAGATAATCCGTATCCACATAAACATTTTTCATGGCAGACATGTCATAATGAAAAGGAGATCCTGCCGTTAATTCCGGTCCTATTTCCATTTCGATGGTGATATATGTTCCCTCTTTATCCGGATTTCCACCGGCATCAGAAACATATAAATTACTAATTGTCCTTTCCTCAATAGAATCGACATCTTCGCTTTCAAAGGTTTTCCAGTTAAGCTCCGTATATTTTCGTTCAGAAGATACGGAAAACGTCTCCGTACTTAGAGATTCCCCGTCAACAGCCACACCCATGTTAAGAATGACCTTTGTAATGGCAGGTCCCCAGTCCTGGGCCTCCGTTATGGTAATATAGCCAGGTGTTATTACCCTGCTTTCTTTTTTACCCTCCGTAGTCTCCATGGTTTCCGCATTTGTTGTGACTTCCTCTTCCCTGCTGCTTTTGGCATTCTGGCATCCCGGCATAAGTACGGTTATTAGTGATGCCGCAAGCAATAGAGATAAAACTTTTCTTTTCATATACCTCTCTCCCTTTTATAAATTAATAATCCACACTCTATCTTATAATTATCAAGAGTGGTTTCCATTATTTTATCACAAAATTTTCCATTAATTGGTTTTGTACACAATCTGCATATTTTTTGGCACAATCGGTTTGTAATCATGTATATCTTTTATAAAAATATAGCTTGTGTTTTGTGCAAATATTATAACCCCGTATTTACCTGCCTTTATTGCCAGTCTCCAGACGAACAAAACTAAAAATCTGAATTTCCAATGATATAGATTAATTTCCAATAATATAGATTAAAAAAGAATAATTGCAGATATAAAAAACGCCTTTAGACTTTTATTTTACATTCTAAAAGGCGTTTTACGTTTTGTCTACGATATAAGACAATCTTCACAGCTGTAAGTTCTCATTAAAACCTGATGGCAACCTTTAAATCTCCGTATTTTCCGGATGCAAAGGCAAAAGCTTTCTCCCATTCATCAATGGAAAAGCTATTAGTCACTACTCCTTTTGTTTTTAAGGTACCGTTATGTATGTTTTCTATCACATAGGGAAAGCAGTAGGGTCCTAAGTGGGAGCCTAAGACATCCAGTTCCTTTCTGTCTCCGATAATCGACCAATCCAAGGTAGCAGCTTCTCCGAATACTGAAAATTCCACGAATCTTCCCAGCTTTCGAACCATAGACATTCCCTGTGTAACGCTGGAGGGATGTCCGGAAGCTTCAATGTAAACATCACAGCCATATCCGTCCGTTAATTTTTCTATCTCGTCCACTACATTAACCTTTGAAGGATTCCATACCATATCCGCACCAAATTCTTTTGCTTTTTCCAGCCTTTCATCTATCATATCCAGTACAATTAACTTCCTGGGATGCTTTAGCTTTGCATAAGTAACCATACCTAATCCTAATGTTCCCGCCCCCGATAAGACTACCACGTCTTCCGTTTCTATTTTCGCTCTGTCCACACAATGCTTTGCACAGGAATAGGGTTCAATCAATAATGCATCCTCCAGCTTCATTTCACTTGGAACCCTATGAATTATTGCATTTTTGGAAAGCCTTACGTATTCTGCCATGCCTCCATTCAGATTGCTGAAGAATCCGAATATTTCATGGGGCTGACACATCCAGTACTGTCCGCTCCTGCAGAACTTACATTTACCGCAGGGTACGATTTGCTCTGCCGCCAGCCTTTCTCCCATTTCATACCCTTCTACATTGTCTCCTACCTGCGACACTATGCCTATAAACTCGTGCCCGGGAATAAACGGCGGCTTTACCCATGAAGGCTGGGTCTGATCCCCCCAAAACATAGCGGCACCATGCCGGCATTTTAGATCCCCTGCACAAATCCCGCATCCTTCCGTTTTAATAATAATATCATCGGGTCCGCATTCCGGTACGGGAAAGTTTTCTTCCAATCTATAGTCTGATGCACTATATGCAACTAATGCTTTCATTGTTTTTGGAACTGCCATTTTAAATTCCTCCTCTTCTTCGCTATATTGACAATATTGCTCCATTTTTCTTCAGTATTTCCCGCACCTCTTTAGAATCCACATCTCTGGGCTCAATTCCCTTTTGTACCGCAAGGGCCGCACCTACGCCGGCACCTTCTCCCACCGCCATGCATAGGGTCATTATCCTGGTAGATCCAAATGCGACCGCATCGACACTGATACATCTTCCTGTCATCATTAATCCGTCAATATCCTTAGCTACCGTACAGCCGTAAGGAATACCATAAGGCTCTTCGATTGTTTTCGTATACGTTTGGTCTCCATTTCCGCTATGTATATCTATAAAATAGGAAAATAAGGCAATGGCATCCTCCGGAATGATACCTGATACGGCATCTTCCTTAGTGAACTTTTTAACACCCATGATACGTCTTGATTCCCTTACTCCAATGGAAGCGTTAATTGAGGTAAGGTAGCAGTTTTTAAATCCCGGAATATATCTTTGGAACATTTCAATCAAGGGCAGAATTTGCAGATGGCTTTCCAGCTCTCCTCTGCTTAAATCATGTACATTACTTCCATCAAAGTTTAAAATACGTATTGTATTTACCGCCACGTGTCCTGTTATCGGCAATTTGATATAGATTATGGTATCTCTGTCTATCGGGCATTTGCCATCTGCTCTTAATTTTTTTATCATTTCATTTAATCCAAAAAAGATATGTCCCTCATTTTTTCTGAAAAATTCCGCATCATATCCCTCACGAATATGATTAAGTCCCATATTATAAGGTAATTGTTCGGGATTTTTTTCTATGTAATTTATAAATTCTTCAAAATTAACACCTCCCAAGTTAAACATCAGCGTAGGCGGCTGCAGAACTCCCGAATCATCCTGCCCCTTTTCATATTCGGCGCCTGACATATAAGCAATATCTCCATCTCCGGTACCGTCAATAAAAACAGCTGCTTCAATTTCTATTTTTGTCCCCTTGCCAATTACCGTTATGGTCTTTAATTTATTGTTTTCCACCTTTACATCAGCCAATTCGCAATGCATAAGCAGTTCGATTTTTTCTTCCTTAATCATCTCAAAGCATATGATGCGGGTATAAAAAGGATTTAAATTTGTGGAAGACAGGTGGAAGGGACAGTATTCATGTCCTGCGGTTCCGTTTATTTTTGCCATCCGGTCCACAAATTCCTGAGCCAGTCCGCCTACCACCTGTCTTTTATGCATATCCAAAAAAGCCAAAAAGGGTAAGCCCGATCCCAACTGTCCTCCCAAATAGCCAAGTCTTTCTACTAATACAACCTTTACGCCTGCCCTTGCGGCAGCTATGGCGGCTGCCATACCGCCGGGGCCGGCGCCGACAACCGCAACATCTGTTTTTATAATTTCTTTTTTTGTTTCTTTTCTCATTTTTTTAGATTCCTTTCACATTACCGTTTTATTTTCTTTTATTTCATAAATGGTTCTGGAAAATCCATGTGCTCCTATTTCAGAAAGAGCCCGTATTCCTGATTTTCCGATTTTCAGCTTACCGATCCTGATAATAGGAATCTGATATAAATCAGATGTTAAGCCTAATTTCGTACATTCCAGGTGGTGATATATTTCATGGGACAAAATCATTTCAACAGCCTCCTTATCAGAAAGCCTGTTGTGTTCCGCCCACTTTTCAATAGAAGCCAGATATAAAATAATTTCCCTTCTGCCGGAATAATATTCACTGAAGTACCTTATCCTGCCTGATACCTGGTCAGAAGGTATCCTTTTTATACGGAGTCCTTCCCATTTAGAAATTTCCTCCATACTTTTGCGGGGATATTTTTCGGAAATCATCTTAGCCGCACTTACCCCTCTGTTCCATGCCATATCCAAAATCCTTTCCAATTCCCCAACCGGAATTTTACGGTATAATAAATCCCTTTCCAATTCTTCTCCGGCTCCGTCCTTATCCGGAAAAGGAAATGCTTTCATAGGCATTCCTCCTTAAAAAATCCTATCCCTTATCCTCTCTCATTTTCAGTTGTCTTTGTGCAAACGACAATTAATTTATCATCTTCATGAGTCCCTGATAATTCAACCTCACATAGTGAAAGAATTTGTGCTTCACTTTGCATTCCGGCCAAATCAATGATGCGGCCGCCTAATGCCACATAGATATTCGGAATTTCAGATCCGCCGTCACCCCATACCGTATGTTCCTCTAATAAGGCTTTAATGGCAGCCCTCCAGTTTTTTGGTGTACAGCTGCTAACCCATGAATTTCTTTTTTGAAGCCTGATAACGCCTTCTCTGTCTATTAATCGCGTTGCCGTTACTTTTTTCTTAAATAGCAGCATATGCTTTTTTACCAATTCACACGTAACAGCGCATAAGCTTCCATTATCTGCGGCAATTTTCAATTTATCTTTTTCTGCCTTTAAGTTTTCCGCAACTATTTCCAGTAATTCATCATCCGTTTTCTTTCTGCCGGATAATTCCTTGGTCCTAAGCTCCGTAGTTCCAATGGCAATTGCCCGCACCTTCTGCTGCTGTGCATCCACCTCAACCTTAATTTCCACAGAATTCGGATTTGCTCCCGACTTAACAGCTTTTTTAAGCACCTCTTGCCTAATTGCCAGAATATCTTCTTCCGTGGGGTTTGAAATAGTCCTTTCCACCATATCCCTGACCATGGCTAATGCCACACCAATGGGAGAAATAACCGCCGCATTCTTTGCAATTTTATGTTTACATGCGAAGGTTTCTGCAATATGGGGTACAACGGAAGCCGCACCTCCGCCTCCACCGACAAATACAAGCATGCTTTTATCCAGATGATAATCTTTAATCAGATCATTTACTACCTTACCGTTTTTTACAACAGATAATTCCAACACTTTTCTGGCAGCCTCCTCCACACTCAAATTCATATTTTTCGCCAGCGGTTCCCATGCTTTTACAGCAGCTTCCCTATTTCCTCTGGCATAGCTGTCTTCCGGAACATATCCGGCTATATTGGCGGCACCTGATAATGTCAGGGCAAATTTTAATCCGTCCGGGCATTCAATATATGCATATTCCGGATCGCCTTCCTCCGGCCTGACTGTTTTTAAGACAGGTTCTTTAATATTCTTCGTTTCCGTGTAAACTTCATAATCCAAATTAGCAATATGAGCACTTCTCGGACCAACATCCTTGATCTTACCCTCCGATATTTCAATCATGCTGCCTCCGCCAATCCCAACGGTACGTACATCCAGTGAGTTGACATAGGTTTTATGACCGCCTACTTCCGCATACTTGATCATGACATTTCCATCCTTTACACAGGAAATATCCGTACTTGTTCCTCCTACTTCAAAAAAAATACCGTCCGTTAATTTTTCATACATTAAAGCTCCCGCCACACCGGCTGCCGGTCCTGATAAAATGGTTAATATCGGCCTGTTTCTGACTTCATCTACCGTCATAACGCCACCATCACACCGCATAACCATTAAGGGTGATTCAATGCCTGCATTCTTTATGCTGGATTCTGTCATATTCGCCGCATCAAGCATTTTGGGAAGTATACTGCCGTTAATAACAGCCGTACGTGTTCTAACCTTTAATCCGTAAAGCTTAGACACGTCATTTCCCGCCGTTCCGGCAAGACCTTCTTCCTTGCACAATTGCACCACTTCATTTTCGTTTTCCGGATTATCCACACTAAAAGCTTCTGTTGCCACAATGGATCGTGCTCCTTTTTCTTTTAAATTTTCCATTGCTGTCCTTACTGCTTTTTCAAAATTATTTTTATCGGCAGTATTTACAAATTCATTATACGTATGTAATTTCTTTCCCGCCGCCAGCTCAATATCCCCTATATTCGTATCACTTTTAGATTTTAACCCCTGTACACCGCTGCCCAGAGTAATAATTCCCACTTTTGCGACATCACCTTCCAGTAATGCATTTGTTGCCTGCGTAGTTCCGTGTGCTATAAAAGCCACATCCTCCGGAGCAATTTTACATTCCGACATGACTTTTTCCAATACCTGAATAATGCCTGCCGCCACTCCCTCTTTCGCCCTATGCGTTGTCGGCATTTTAACGCTTCCAATTAATTCATATGTCTCATTATTAATAGCTACGGCATCTGTAAAAGTACCGCCGACATCAATTCCAATTCTGACTTTCATACAAATTCTCCTCTGACTATGCTTATGCTATGTAATTTTCTGCATGCTGTTAATGTAAACGCATATTTAAAGCTCATATGCAAACGTATTTAAATTTGAATAATCGGTATTCCGTATTCTTATAAATTGTTCGTGCGAAAAGATTGCTCTTTCCGCACTTAACTTGTTTTGGAGGGTATCATTTATTAAAAGTAAATAGCAGTGAGTATAACTACTGTCACTGCCGTTACTATCCAGTTAGGCAGCTGCATCGGATTCGTGGTGGTCACCGGGTCATAACCCACAAAATTCGAGGACCAGACCACTTGTGTCGATGTCGGACATGATTGTGTCGGCCAACGGAAAGCTGCATAGAAAACTGCCGACAATGCCGCTACGGGCAGCACATTTACAGCCAGCATTGATGCGGCCAATCCTGCACCAAGTCCCATCAGATTGAATGGTCCCCGGTATAATCCCAGGGGGCAGAGCAGGCATACAAAGATAACAAGTCCAATGGCTGTCGTTGGTGTAATGGCTACCATAAACGGCCTTATTACTTCCTGGGTTGTCGGTGTAGTCATTGCATTTAGAATCATACCTATGCCAAACATAAGTGCTGCCGTAGGAGCTCCTTCCTTAAAGCCTTCATAGCAGCTTTGAACGATGATATTAGAAAATTTAGACCATTTCCCGCGAAATGTAAAAACTATGGCCCATACAATGCCAATAATAAATACGGTTATTGCTGCCAGTTTAAAAATCAGCATGACAGCCACAACAATCACGGGAGTCATACATGCCAGGAAGCCTCTGAAACCTTTTACTTGTACCGGACGTTCCGTTTTTGCATCATTACCGCAGTTTTCTATCGGAGCTGCAAAGGCAAATTTAATCCCATTCTTTTTAAAGCTCCAAGCCAGATATACGACAGTAAAAATGCATCCAACCGCACACAGAATAACTGCGCATAAATTAATGTCCGCCGCTTCAACACCGGTTATGCTTGTAATCGCGGCTATGTTTGCAGGATTAAGAGAATAACCTGCGGACAGGGATGCCAAAAATGCATTACATGCCACGACAGGCGGCACCCCTACGGACAGCATAATCGGCAGTACTACCGCACCTACCATTGCCGCCGCACCTGTTCCGTATAAAACGGTAAATAAAAATACGGATACACCACAAAGTGCGACAGAAATTACAAAAGGCTTATCTCCGCCTAATTCGGCGGCTTTTTTAATAATGGTATCTGTAACACCTGTCCGGTATAAAATCTGTGACAGCCAACAGCTAAACAAAATTGCCACATATGTACCTGAAAGCTTTAAAGCACCATCGGAAATTACGTAGGTTAAAATACCTTCTTCCCCTAAAAGAGGCAGCCCTGCCGCAATTCCAATTGCAACTGCCATTATTGGAAGAGCTAATACGGCAGGAATTTTTTTTAACATCATCAATACCGCTATCGTTAAAAAGATCGCTACGATTATAATACCTGTTACCATTTTTTTCTCCTTTCAAATAAGCAAAGATTCATACTAAACATCAACATTACTAAATCACCCTCCCACAAGCTATTTGAATCTGTTTTATTAATCCGATTTATAAATCAAATTATATTAACATTATAATGTTGGTTTCTTTTTAAGTCAAATCTAATATGATAAAAAATATATTTTCTACAGAACATACAGTTTTAGACATTAATTTTTGTGCATAATATCTTTTTGAGTGCCTGCATAAAAAAAAGCCATGCAATCCAAGAACTTGAACCACAACAGCTTTTTCTTCCATATTTTCTAATTATTATATTGTACTTATAAAATCCGATATAAAGTTCAATGCCGCCCCTGCCGCAATTGCTTCCTTTTTATATCTGCAGGCTTTTAAATAATCCGCATTGTCTTCAAAAGTATTTCTATTCTTTACCAGATCTTTTAAATCCCCCATATAATCTTCTATATATTCCCCCATATAACCGCCCACAATAATGGAACAGTCAAATAATGCATGTACATTATTTACCGCAATCGAAAGATAATTTAAGTATTCTTCCCATTCCTTCTTAATATCCTGATCCCCTGCATTCAATAATTTAAAAAATGCGGCTAAATTTCCATCTGTCCGTGAAGACAAAACAGAAGCCGAACAATATGCATCCATACAGCCCTTTTGCCCGCAATAGCATTTCCTTCCATCGGGAATCACGGTGATATGCCCTATTTCCCCGCTATGTAAGGTATCACCTTCATATACTTCTCCCTTAATAACAAGGGACCCCCCCACATTATTGCTAAGCATGATATAAAAAGCATTTTGTATTTCTTCGTTTGTCCAAATCTCAGCAAATCCTGCCGCATTGGCATCGTTAAATAAAGAAGTCCGGTAGGGAATATATTTTGAAAACTCTTCACAGGTTGCTCCCGTAAAATTAAGGATTTTTCCATAAAAAACTCTTTGGTTATCTTCCGTAATCAGGCCCGGCACACCGATGCCCACGCCTAAAATTTTATCTTTTGAAATTTTTATTTCCTCTATCACCTGCTCCACCAGCTTACCCAGACCTTGATAATAGGCGTCCTTTCTTTCAAAACGGCATTTTATACGGATTCTGGTAATTACGGCTCCATTTAAATCGACCGCCACCGCAGTAATATGATTTCGTGTAATATCCAAGCCTATTGCTACTCTTGCATCATACACCATGTTATAGGTTCTGGCCCTGCGCCCGCCGGTGTTTCCTATGGATCCGGACTCCGTAACCAGCCCTTCTTCCTCCAGTTCTGTCAAATTTTGTGTTACCGTAGGCAGGCACAGCTGCAATTCTCTTACAAAATCCTGTCTGGAGAGATTTTCATTCTTTCTAAGAAGCTGGTATATGTTGGTACGATTTATTTTTTTTA
>CAMJWQ010000073.1 GCA_946409475.1 uncultured Lachnospiraceae bacterium | reverse complement strand
GCCGAAGGGGATGCAAAAACATTCCCAACGGCACAGCCATCCAGCATACCATCTCCCACATAGCCCAGAAAAACAGGTAAATGACCGGAACCTCCCGCTGTTACGATACCCACCTTACCGGGTTTTGTTTTCGTGTTTTTCATGAGTATTCTTTTTTCAGAATCCAGGACTTTAACCTTATCCCCATATGCAAGTAAAATCCCTTCCATAACTTCGGGTACAAAATCACCGAGATTATTCATAATTTTCTTCATATAATTTTCCTCCACATACCATTCGTCCGTATTCCCCAAATTTATATAACTATTTTTATCTATCGGCTTACTAGCTCCTCATAAAAGGCTTTAAATATAAGGCTGGTAGAAATCGCTCCGGGATCGGGCAGACCGAGAACCGATTCCCTGAAATTCTTAGACCTTCCCACTTTAGATTCCATACCTTTGCTGTCCTCAGCTCCTTTCAGGGCCGCATTATACGCATAGAAAAAAGCATCTTCTATTTCCATGCCGGTATCCGCACCTTTTTTAAGAGCTTCTACTGCCGGCAGTAAAGCATCCAGCATGGTTTTCTGCCCTGCCTTAGCCTTCCCCCTCCGTTCGATGGCTTTTTCTCCTTCCATAAAATAATCTGCGATTTCCGTAAGGCTGCAGCTGCTTTCATGGGGCAGCCTGTCAATTCCGCCTATAAAGAGGGTCCCAAATATGACTCCCGATGCACCGCCCATGGATTTTACCAGCTCAATACCTGCTGCTCCGCACAGAGTATCCCATTCATAAAACTCCTGTCTCTCAAGCATTTTGTATAACGCAGAAAAACCTCTTTTCATTCCTGTGCCATGATCACCGTCACCGATGGCCGTATCCACTTCCGTTAAATAGGGCTCATTAGCAGCAATCATCCTGGACGCATTCTCCAGCATTTTTTTCATTTTTATCACGTGAAGTCTTTTCATAAGCCACCTCAAATCGTAAAATCATAGCCTTTAGCAGGCTTTATATACTTTTCCAATTCGGAATCTGCGGACAACAGGGAAATGATACAGCCGTTTGCGTCATAAGCATCATAATAACCGCCTACCGATGCTCCTATCAGCGAATAGCCCTTTTTCTCTAATTTTCTTTTCAGTGACATTAATACCACATACCCCTCTACGTACATCATCTGCCGCATTCGGTTCACGTTAAGATAAATCCGGCCGCCCTGATAACTGTCCAGCTCCCCCATGATCTTTTCTATGGCACTTTCCGCCAGCCGGTCTGCCGACTGAAATTTTTCCGTTATAACAGGAGCTTCACCGGAAAATCCCGCACCAAATTCCATAAGATCCAAATCGTCATTCATACATACCGCAGCCGTTCTTATCCTATCATTTGCCTTTTGTGTAATTCTTAAGACCTCCTCCAGGGAAAGTCCGTCCTCTGCCGCCGCCGAAGCTATTTTAATCAATATTCCTATCCCCGATAATCCGCCTCTTTTATCCTTCGGCTCTCCCCTTGCACTAAAAATATCATCACTGACAAGTACCATCCCGGAGGAAATACCTTCCTTAGATAAAAGTTCTACGGCCATATCATTATTCAGATAATCACCTGCATAATTATTCGTCAGAAACAAAATACCCCTGCCACGGTCGATGGTTCTTGCCACATCATAAAGCGCATAAGCATTCGGTGCACAATTAAAATCTCCTGTGACCACGGCATCTGCCAGGCCCTCTCCCGCAAAGCCTTCGAACAGGGGTCCTCTTCCCGCACCTCCGCTTGCAATTATTTTTACCTTTTTATCATCCATGTTCTTTCTGTACAATATGTAGCTGAATTCATTAATCATACGAATATAAGCATCCGGCTGGGTAAACATAATTCCTTCCAATACCTCTCCCAATACCTCTTCCTTATTATTAATAATTTTCATAATGCTGATCACCCGCATTCCGTTATTTTGTATTCTTCTTTTGGCTCATATCTAAAATAACTGCAAATAATATAATGGAACCGATTACAACCTTCTGCCAATAAGACGAAATCTGCATTAAATTCATACCATTATTAATAACCGCGATAATAGCGCAGCCAAACATTGCCCTTCCAACCGAACCGCTGCCTCCTATTAAACTGGTTCCGCCAAGAACCGTAGCGGCTATGGCATACATTTCATAGCCGTCTCCTGCCGACGGCTGGCCGTTCTGTAATTTGGATGCGATACAGATTCCGCCAAGACCGGCCGTAATTCCACATAATATATAGGAAACAAGTACTACCTTATTCACATGGATACCGCTTAAATGGGCGACTGTCCTGTTGCTTCCCACCGCATAAACATGCCTTCCGAATACGGTTTTTGAGAGCAGCATATGCATAAAAAATACAATAACAGCAGTAAATATGGTTAGCACAGGTATCATTCCATTCGGTTCGGATGCCGGTTTTATGATTCTTCCTGCTCCCAGCCATGCAAAATTATTTGCCAGGCCGTATACCGGCTGTCCTCCGGTAACTACATAAGATAATCCCCTTGCTATCGTCATCATTGCTAAAGTGGTTATCATAGGAACCACATTGAATTTCGTTATCATCAACCCGTTAATAGCCCCGCACGCTCCGCCAATAACGATTCCGCTCATTACTAAAATGATAATAGCCGTAAAAACCGACATATCGGGGAATTGAAGGCCTGCAACAGCTGAAACAATTCCTGACAGGGCCGCAACGGAGCCTACCGAGATATCGATTCCTCCTAAAATAATGACATAGGTAAGGCCTGTTGCCAGTAATGCATTGATAGACATTTGCGAAGTCAGGTTTATTAGATTTTTACTTGTAAAAAAAATTTTGTTTGCCATACCGAATGCCATACACAACACGATCAAAACAACAACTACTACGTTTTTACTTAACCAATGCTTTACTTTATTATTCATTCTAACCATCCTCTTCCAAAAAGTTTCTTATACTATTCCGTTTCACTATGAATGCTTGCCAATTGAATAATTCTCTGTTCCGTGGCTTCTTCTCTTGATAATTCCCCACTGATACGGCCTTCTCTCATAACAATAACCCTGTCACTGACCCCAATAATCTCAGGCAGCTCAGAGGAAACCATAATAATACATCCTCCCTTTTCCACAAAAGCATTCATTAACGTATAAAATTCTGACTTTGCATTTACATCAATACCTCTGGTAGGTTCGTCAAGAATTAATATTTTCGATTCTGCTATCATCCATTTTGCCAGGATAACTTTCTGTTGATTTCCTCCGGAAAGAGTATTTAAGATGGTATCCATACCGGGGGCTTTAATTCTTAATTTATCCATATATTCCTTGCAGACGGCTTCTTCCCATTTTTTATCCAGAAATCCAAGCTTTCTTTTATGTCTTATAAGACTGGGCAGCGCAATGTTTTCTTTTATCATGGCATTCAGCATAAGCCCGGTCCTTCTCCTGTCTTCCGTAACGAGACCGATATTATGTGCTATCGCTTCTCTGGGAGAAGCAAATAAAACCTCCCTGCCTTCCACATATATTTTCCCGGAATCTAATCTGGCGGCTCCAAAAATCGCCTCCATTACTTCCGTCCGTCCTGCCCCCACCAACCCGGAAACACCCAGGATCTCACCGGCACAGGCTGAAAAGGAGATATCGTAGAATTCTTTTTTTCTTGTCAGTCCTTCCACACGGAGCATTTCCTTTCCCTTTGTATGCCCTTTTTTGTTATAATAATTACCGATTTCACGCCCTACCATGCTTGTTACTATTTCCTCTTCCGACGTATCTTTGACCAGCATGGTTTTAATATGGCACCCGTCACGAAGTATGGTAACTCTCTCGCAAATTTCCTTTAATTCCTTTAATCTATGGGTAATGTATATAATCGCCACCTTATTTTCTTTCAATATTCTAATCTGTTTAAAAAGCGCGTTAATTTCATGCTCCGATAAAGAAGAGGTAGGCTCGTCCATAACAACAACCTTTGACTTCTTTGTAATAACCTTTGCAATTTCAACCATTTGCTGTTGTGCGGCATTTAAATCCCTTGCTAAAGCAGCTGACTTTAAATCCAGTGCCATAAAGTCAAGTACATCCTGAGCCTCTTTATTCATTTTCTTTCTGTCTAACAATCCGTTTTTCTTTCTGGGTTCCGCTCCAAGAAAAATATTCTCAGCAATAGTTAAATCATTTGCTATGCTTAATTCCTGATGAATGACAGATATTCCTTCATCCAGTGCCTGTCTGGGATTTTGAAAATTCATTTCTTTTCCATTTAAAAAAATCTGGCCCCCGGTCGGAATATAAACACCCGATATTATTTTTATCAAGGTAGATTTACCGGCACCGTTTTCTCCAACCAGAGTATGTACCTCACCCGGATAAAAATCGGCAGAAACGTCTGTCAGCGCATTCACGCCCGGAAATACCTTACTAATTTTTTTTACCTGTAAAATCGGCTCCATATACATCGATCCTTCTCTTTATAATATGTAAAAATCCAATTCCTATCTTTTTACATGAGGACTGCCTGTTATGGCAGTCCTTATTATCAGAAACAAAATGGTTTTCCGGTAAACCTGAAAACAAGTTTACTCTGCCGCATTTTCCGCGGTAATAATATAAGGTGCTATTGATATATAATCACTGTCCACAGATCCGGTCGTTAAATACTTATACATTTGGGCTGTAATTGTTAAGCCTATTTCCGAAGGGTTCTGGGATATTTCAGAGACCCACCATTTACCGTTACCTTCTGCATCCAGAATTGCTTCCTTTGCTTCCGGATTACCGTCAAATCCGATCACTAAAGTATCGGCACCGGCCGCTTTAATAGCCGCCAGGGCTCCCGTAGCCGCAGGATCTCCGGCACAGAACACGGCTGCCAGATCCGGATCCTGTACCAGCCAGTCTTCCATTAATTGCTGCGCTTTATTGGCGTCACCTGTGTAATCTCCAAAAAATTCATATGTAATATCCGACTGTCCGTTGATCACTTCTTCAAAACCGGTTTGTCTGTCAAGTACCGAGGAGGCTGTCGGATAACCGATCATGGCAACCTTATCTCCGGCCTCGCATAAACGGATGATTTCCTGTGCTCCCAGTCTTCCTCCTTCTACATTATCGGTTCCTGCAAAACAGACAATTTTATCGGAATCACAGGTACAGTCAAAGGTAAACATGGCAACGCCTTCGGCCGCCGCTGCTTCAATAGCCGGCTTTACACCTGCCGCATCATTACAGGATAAGGCAATTGCATCACAGCCCTGGGCCGTCAGATCCTGAATTTCGTCCGACATAACATTCGCATCTAATTGTCCGTCAAGCACGGTATAGTCAAGGCCGAGCTCTTCACATTCTGCACCTATGGCCTCTTCAATCAAATTATAAAATACATGCTCTCTTGAACCTACAATAAAACCGACTTTATACGTCTCCCCACCCGGCGTATCTGCTGTCTCTTCATCAGCAGCTTCTGCTTCCGTGCCGGCTGCCGCCTGCTCCTCTTCCTTCCCGGAAGTATCTGCCGTTACTGCTTCCTCCGTCTTGCTGCCACACCCGCCAAGCATAGATGCTGCCAAACCAATACATAACAATACACCCATAAGTTTCCTTTTCATACAAATACCCTCTCTTTCTTTTCCTTTCTTTTTATAAATTTATAAAATAAATGAAATCTCCAATATGTGTGGAATAATTTCAATTATTCTACTATGAAAGCTATGTTCTTTTATCGTTTACTATTGTTTTTTGTTTATAAATTATCGTATTCAATGTATTTATGTTCATTTATATGCGTTTATATTATCATTTCATGTTATATATGTCAATATAGTTTTTATTTTTATTCATTTTTTGTTGATTATGCCTACTTCCCCCTATGCCCCTTTTGATTTTTGTGCTTTTATTTTTTCGTTTTTTTCTATTTTGTTATAATTTAAATAATTAATAACTTATACACATAGTAAAGGAGTATATCATGCTGGCCGAGGAACGGAAAAATAGAATAGTAGAAATTGTAAACAAAAATAAGATTATGAAGGTTACGGATCTTAGTTTGATGTTCAATACCACAGAGGCCACCGTAAGACGGGACTTAGAGGAGCTGCAGAGTCAAAAAAAAATCCGCAGGGTACACGGGGGTGCGATATCCATTGCTCCTTCCAGCAAGCCCTTATATACGGAAGAACTATCCGTATTATGTACGGAGGAAAAAAAAATGATAGCGAAAGCTGCCTACGAATTTGTTGATGATAATGATGCGATTGTATTAGACAGCTCTACAACTGTCAGAGAATTAGCCAAGCTGATTGCCGACGGCAAAAAAAAGAACTTGTATATTGTTACAAATTCTTTTGATGCCGTCGCCTTATTAGCCAGGAAAAAAGACGTTCAGATATTCCATACAGGCGGTCAGGTAGAATATCATATGAATTATTGTGTAGGAACCTTAACACAAAGAACCTTATCAAATTTAAGAGTGGATAAATGCTTTTTAGGAACTAACGGAATTGATGTGGAATATGGATATTCCGTACCGACCCTAGAGGATGCGGCGGTTAAAACTTCCATGCTAAAGGCTTCAAAACAGCATTTTATTTTGGCAGACCACACAAAATTTAATGAAACCTTTATGGGAAAATTTGCAGATTTCCAAACAGTAATTGATTATATCATAACGGATACTTATCTTCCCTGTTTCGAACAGGAGTCTTATAAATCCAATGTTGAAATTATCGTCGCTTCTAATGATAGTGTTGAGAATATTCATTAAGCATGGCTTAGAGAGCTTCTCTCTAAGCTTCGATTACATCCGTATTTATTACTTTTAACATTTTTCCGAACCGAACCGCGAACATCGTTCCGGTTACGCAAACGGCTGTAAAATCCGCGACGGGTTCGGCCAGATAGACCGCCCGCCGTATACCGGACAAGCTCAGAATCCGATGTAAAAATACCCGCGAACAAATGAGGGCAAAGCATAATGAACAGCCATAGTGCAGCCGAGAATATAATGCTGCATTTAAGCAGTGTAAAAAAAGCTTCTCTGACACGCCGGGCATTCTTCAATTTTTTTGCATTATGTGATTCTGCTATGAGACAGATATAGCTGTCATCATGGGTATTCTCTGCAAAATACCTGTCAATGGCGTTCATAATCCGGTCTGCAACCCCCCTGCGCTGATACGCCGTATCTGCCATAATATCACTCACAACATAGGTTATACCTCCATCACCAACTACTCTTCCAAATCCAATAAGTTTTTCTTTATCATAAAGAGAAACCGTAAACAAAGAATTTTCGAGTGCAATCCGGCTTCTATTCAAATCCTTCTTTCCCATTCCGGAGCGCAGCCTGAGACTTACATAATCTTTTTCATAAGTACTCCACGATGCAATATTTCAATTTCTTTGTTTTTCTAATGCCTTCTGAATATTATCCGACCAATACTTTTCAGAAAAATAGTCGTCTGTTTTTCCAGGATTGTTAAACATATCCATAACAACATCATATGTCATTTGTGATGTATCAATGAACATCTCTTTTCCATCTTTTGATTTTACGGCAATTCCGTTATCTCCAACGTAAGCTACCGTATTATCATCCAGCTGACGGATCAATCCGGTCATTTCAGCAAATTTCTTTAACGCAAATTCTCCAGACTCCTCACAAAGTTTTTGAAATTTTTCAGCGTCCTCGCCAACCATATACGGATATTTTCCTTCTCGTACATACCATGAAATTCCAGTTTCCGGATCTGTGTATTTTGAATCTGCAGCTGACCACTCCTCCATTGTTTTCCCCTGATACCAGGTTGTCATTCCAGGCGTGGATGATTCTGATGCGGCATCTGTGCCAGATTCTTCCGTATTGAGTTCATCATTGTTTTGGATATTATCTGCTGAACGATCACGAAATAATTCAGCAATCAAATTCTCTGCTATTTCTTCTTCCTTCTTGTCACTTACCTCTGCTGTCTCAGCTTTCATAGAATCAATCGCAGTTTCAACCTTCTCCAACAGTTTATTCCACTCTTCTTCTGTGAATGTCTGCCCGCCTATTTGATATGCAGGTTCTGAATCACCATTTTCAATTCGAGCTTTCACGTTTTGAGCATATTGCTCTGCCATTTTAGAAAAAAAATCTTTATCCCCTGTCTTATTTGAAGAATCCTCTGAATTTAAAACTTCATTAGAGGAGCTAGAACCATCCGGAAAACCGATTGCTCCTAATGCCTTTCCATCTTCTTTGCCATCTCCGTATATGTTGTAATTTAAGGGTGCTGCATTCATTGTATCTACCGTGCTACAGCTTTTTGCAGTATTATTTTTTTGATATTGCATTCCGTAATAATTATATGGATTGCTACCAACACCTGATATTCCCATATTTCAATTCTCCTTTCTGTCAGCGCCTCTGTCATTCAGCGCTGATTCCGCTTTCCTGAAAGGTCCAAACGGTTCAATAATATTGTTCCATAAAAAAACAGACAGAAACCTTCTAAAAAAGTTTGCTGTCCTTAGCTTTCATCCCTCCTTGTCTATGCTTGTTGTCAAATAATACATCTTTCTATATTCTTGTCGGCATACTACTTTCATATCTTTAGCCCTAAAGGATATTATTTTTATGCTTTCGTCCAATTATGTGTAGCTATTTATTTGAATGATTTATAAAACAAAAAACCAACGTTCACAAAAAGTATAAGGCTTATGACGCCTAACTGTATGTAACTAAAACAAAATAGCAGGATGTCGGTTGTAACCATAAAAAGTGCGAGTATGGTAAATAATAGCTTTTGATAAATAGTTAACTTATCCCAATTATTTTTCATGGCATTTTCCTTCCGTAAAACACAAGCGCTCTTTTCCTTATCTTAGCATAGTCAAATAAAAAAACATGTAAACCTTCACATGGAAGGCCCTTTCTTCTACCGTATACTATTATCTGTAGAAAATCAATTACACGAAAAGATACCATCCGATGCCGAGCTTATCAATAAAATCTGCACACCAGCGGGTTAAATTAGCATGAACTTAACGGAAATAGAACTTTGCTTCCTTTTACATAAGCTTCCATCATTGACCTTTTCATAAATATTTCCTCCGTCAAATACGAATCACTTTGTTTTAGTATATCATGCAAAATCGAGTAGGGGGGAGTAATTAACTCCCGTCCTCTCACCACCGTGCGTACTTTCGGCAGCTGGTTCATCCCCAACGTTTCCGCCACCGGCTTTTGCCTTCAATTTCTTTCTGTTTACTCTGCCGTCAGAGTATCATACATTTGGTATAGCTTTTCATTTAGTGCTTTAATAACATCTTCCTGCATTTTATTGACCTCACGGTCATATGTCATTAAGCCATTTATTTCTTCTTCTATATCCGAGGTCTGGGTATAGATGGCGCTGCTTAAGCCCTTCTCCAGATTTGGATAGATTTCTTCTTCCCAAAGTCTTTTGTAATGATATTGGCATTTGATAGAAAATTCTTATCCCTGAAAATAATGCTTGCAAATATAATTAAGAGTAAAAATGCTATTATCGTACTTCTGGAATAAAATGAATGATATATCTTTTTAATTTTCTTCATATTTTTCTCTGTTTTCCTCCTTCAATCGCAGACGCTTTTCTTTCCCTCGGGAAATCAGCAAGTCCACTGCAGCCATATATTATTCATGATTGAACGATTTTCTTTTACTCCTTATTTTAACTGTTCTCTTTGCACAAACACCGCAATCACAATAATAATTGCTTTAAATACCTGTGCATATTGATCCGGAATATCATTCATTACACAGGTAAGTGTAATCATCTGCATAATGAGTGCTCCCACCACGGTCCCCAGCACATGTGCCTTTCCTCCTATCATGGGAGTTCCGCCAATAACTGCTGCGGCAATGGCATCCAGCTCCGCCAGCTGCCCCAAAGAGCTGCCCGCTGCCACAGATACCTTAGCTGCTTGAAAAATCCCTGCGAAAGCAGCAAAAAGTGCGCTCAGACCATATACGGTCATCATTGTTTTAGCCGTATTAATACCGGCCAGAGAACTGGATCTGATACTGTCACCGACAGCCTGAATCTGTCTTCCCAGTACGGTTTTCTCAACCATAATCCAGGTAAACAAGATACAAATACCAATAGGGATAATTTGCACCGGAATTACCCCCATTATTTTATAGGTACCCCACAGAGCAAGTTCCTCTCCTACGTCTCCCAGCTTGTTAAAATAAATATCCCTGCCATCACAGAGAACCTGCGCACCCCCTCTAAGGGCAAGCATAAGTCCCAGCGTTACCACCATAGCCTGAAGCTTCAGCTTCCCTACCATAATTCCGGTAAAGCAGCCCACGAGGACCGCTACAAATAAGGAAATAACAACGGCAGGCAATAAGCCGATGCCAGACATAAGCTTAGCTGTAAGAACCCCGGCCAATGCCATAATGGAGCCAACGGAAATATCAATTCCTCCTGTTGAGATAACCAGAGTCATACCCATGCCGCACAAAATCATAGGACAAATCTGGGTAATCGTATTATTAAGATTACTGATTCTAAAAAAATTAGGTGTCAGAATGGAATTCAATACAAAGAACAGCAGCAATAGCGTTACTGCACTGTATTTTTTCACTATCTGGCGGTAATCCTGCTTATTCATGTATTTTCACCTCACGTTCGCTGCCCTTTACTATTGTTTCCATGATTTTATCCTGGCTGATATTGTCGCTGATGAGTTCCCCTGTTTTTTTGCCTTCGCGCATAACAATGATTCTGTCACAGTTTCTTTCCAGTTCCGCTATTTCCGATGAGATCATAAGAACAGAAATGCCATTTTTAGATAATTCCTGTATCAATTGCTCAATTTCCACCTTTGCTCCCACGTCAATTCCTCTTGTCGGCTCGTCCATGATGATCAGCTTAGGCTCCATACACATCCAGCGTGCGAGAAGTACTTTCTGCTGATTTCCTCCGCTGAGATTGCAGATCGCCTGCTCCGGAGAAGGTGTTTTGATTTTTAGTCTTTTGATATATTTTTCAACAATTTTATTTTGCTCTTTGGATTTTACAAATCCAAATCTGTTGAGCCTGGGAAGCAACGCAATGGTGATATTTTCCTTTACGGAAAGATGCGGCACAATACCCTCCACCTTTCTGTCCTCCGTGCAAAAACCCATTCCCTTTTTAATTGCATCCGCAGGAGTATGTATCTTCGCAGGCTGACCATACCAGAAAACCTCTCCTTCGTCGGGTAAATTCACGCCAAATAATACCTTTGCAAGCTCTGTTCTCCCCGAACCCAGAAGTCCTGCCAGACCAACTATCTCTCCCTGCTTAATGTCTATATCAATACCATTCAGGCGCATGCCCTGCTTGATCCCCTTCATGCTGACGATTTCCTGAGCCTTGGCAAAATCGTAGCCCTTTTTTTCCGTTCAAGCCTTACGGTATCTTTTCCAATCATCAAAGAAATTAATTTTAACTGATTCAAATCCTTCACGTTATAGTTTCCAACGTATTCCCCGTCTTTAAAAACGGTCAAGCGGTCACATATTTCAAATATTTCATCCAGCTTGTGACTGATAAATATGACACTAATCCCCTGTCCCTTTAACTGTCCGATAATGCGGAATAGAACCTGAACCTCCTTGGAATCCAGAGAAGATGTGGGTTCATCCATTATAACAAGCTTTGCTTTCGTACTTATGGCCCGCGCAATGGCAACCATCTGCTGTATGGCAGTAGAATATGCACTCAAAGGTTTCCTTACATCAATAGCAATCCCCAGGTTGCCAAGAATGCTCCCGGCCTCAATAATCATTTTTTTCCTGTCAATATTGCCCAGCTTTGTCCTCGGTTCCCTTCCCAGAAAAAGATTTTCATATACAGTCTGAAACAATACCAGATTAAGTTCCTGATAAATCGTTGATATTCCTTTTTCATTTGCCTCTATCGGTGTTTTGG
>CAMJWQ010000072.1 GCA_946409475.1 uncultured Lachnospiraceae bacterium | reverse complement strand
TTTTTTGTATAAGGTTATCCTATTAAAACTGTGAAGAACCCATATCCTGTTCCTGTTGATGTATCATCTTTTTAACCATGTAACCACCAATGGAACCGGCCTCTCTTGATGTTAAATCTCCGTTATATCCCTGTTTTAAATTCACACCAAGTTCAGATGCTACTTCTGTTTTAAATTGATTCATAGCAGCCTTTGCTTCAGGTACTGCCATGCTTTTATTGATGTTACCTATATTTGTACTTGTATTCGTACCTGTTCCCGTATTTGTACCGCCTGGATTATTAGTCATTTTATTACCTCCGTATACTTCCTGTGTATAGATTATAGATAAGCGATTACTTCAAATCACTTATCTATATTTCTAGTATTACCTATGAATTATAGTGAGTAATTTTTTTCATCACTTATCTTACTACTATTATGTACGGATACTATATTTTTATTAGAGGTAATTTATGGTATGTTTATTAATCCTTATTAACACCTTTTTGGATTAAAGGATAACAGATACCGGATAAAAGCCCGCCGCATACAGCCGTTATCAGCTGCGGCCAGGAAAACATTACTTTCAGCATAGTAATCTGTACTTCTTTAATATCAGGTATATATTGAAGTATAAAAGGTACCGTAACGGATAAAAAAGCAAATTTAGCAATTGCGGCTCCCGTTATGGCAATATACTTCATAGGCTTTATTTCCTTATTATAAAGCAGAATAAAAATAATCACCAAAATAGCATTTGCAAGAGCGATAGCCGGTGTGATGATGGGAAAAATAGGGCCTACACCAATAATGGTTGCCAGAACCGAGGATAAGATACCTATGGTTACTCCCGACTTTGCATCTACCAGCATCGTCATGGTAAATAAAATAAAATTAATAAGACTTCCCGTAATTAATTGGCTTACGCTAAAAGGTCCGAAAATAACGGCTATAGATGGAATCATTTTACCAATGAATTGGGCAATGATGACCAAAGCTATACCTGCGGCTGTTTTTACCAGCCAATTTGTTCGACTGTTCTTCATAATAATCTCCCATCTTTTCCAAAAGCCGCCGTTCTAATAAACAATAGCTTTCCTGATTTTATCAGATATTTCTTTATTTCTTAATTCCGTAATTAAAGCTAATGAAAAAGGAACAGCGGTCCCCATTCCTCTCGAGGTTATGATATTTCCGGAAATGACAACACTTTCATCTGCAAAAACAGCGCCTTTTTCTTTTAATCTGCCTTCATAGGAAGGATGGCAGGTTGCTTTTATACCATTTAATAATCCCAGATTTGCAAAAATACTGGGAGCTGCACATATGGCCGCGATTTTCTTCCCCTTTTTATAAAAATCCTTAATCGTTTCCCTAACACCTTCATGGGCCTCCAAATGATCGGTCCCGGGCAGACCTCCCGGTAATACAAGCATGGCGGCATTTTCAAAGTTGACATCCTCATACAGTTTATCCGTTTTTATTTCAATTTTATGGGATCCTGTAACTGTGATTTTGCCTGTAACGGATACCGTATACGTATCTATCTCTGCTCTTCTTAAAAGATCGACAACCGTTAAACATTCTATCTCTTCGAAACCTTCCGCTACAAAAACATATACTTTACTCATTTTTATTCCTCCCATATTTTTATTATTTATTTTAAATTAAAATTTAATTCCTTCTGCAATTATTAATTTTAGCAAATAAAGCTTGATTAATCTACCGTTTTTTGTATATGCTGTTCCTATACCGTTATTTTTCCGCCATGCCATAATGTGCCGGAATATACAGGCAGGCTTGTGCATTTTTGTACGTGTTTGCTGCATGGCTGTAAACTTATTATACGAGGTGCTGTCATATGGAAATAGAAAGAAAATATTTAATAAAAAAACTTCCCGATAATTTAACAAGGTATCAATATCGTACCATAGAACAGGGCTATTTATCCACCGATCCTGTTGTCCGCGTAAGAAAAGAAGATGATTCTTACTACCTCACCTACAAATCGGAAGGATTAATGATTCGGGAAGAATATAACCTGCCCTTAAACGAGACTGCTTATCACCACTTAATAAAAAAAGCTGATGGTAATATCATCAGCAAAAAAAGATATCTTATTCCTATTCCTAACGGTCTGGTAATTGAACTTGATCTATTTAAAGAACCCTTTTCTAAACTTAAAATAGCCGAAGTAGAATTTACGGATCAAGCCTCTGCCGATGCCTTTACGGCTCCGGATTGGTTTGGTGAAGAAGTTACCTTATCTCCGAAATACCAAAACAGCTCCTTAAGTCAAATGGTATTAGAATCAATAAAGGAATTATAGCAGCTTTTATTTTATACAAAAAGATTCAGGCTATTTAATAGATTTTGTTGACTGCCTTAAGACTAACTCTCCCGGGAAAATTTTATGGCGATGTTTGGTATTTTGCTTTATGACATCAAATAAGATTCGAATGGTTTCCATGGCCATTTCATCCACAGGCTGTTTAATAGTCGTAATGGAAGGATTATAAAACCTGCCCATTTCTATCCCGTCAAATCCGATAACCGAATAATCCTCGGGTATCCTTTTTCCTGCATCCAGCAATGCTTTGCAGGCACCTATGGCAAGCAGATCGGAGATGGCAAATATTGCCGTGAATTCTTCTTTTGATTCTAATAATTCTCTTGTGACCTCGTACCCGTTCTGCATGGAATACTCTTCCAGATTCCCCTTCATGGTACATATCAAATTGGGATTTATGTCAATATGATGATCCGTCAGTGCTTTATAGTAACCCTCTAAACGAAGTTTGCCTATACTTTGATCACTTTTGGGAGTCGTTATGGTGGCTATTTTTTTATGTCCGTTTTTACATAAGAAATCCACAGCCCGATAGCCTTCCTTCACATCATCCACGGAAACGGAGGAATATGTTTTTTTATTAATCGTTTCCGGTATTCCTCCAATGGTACTTAAGATAAAGGGTACCTGTAATTTACTGAGCTTTTCTTCCGTTTGTGTAAAAAAGCCCCCTAAAAAAACAATACCTCTTAAACGTTTTTCTTTAATTAATGTAAAGGCAACATCCACTTCATCCTCATAGGGCTCTATATGGTGTAATACCAGTGTGTACTTTTTCTTCTGTATTTCTTCCTCCATAATCTTAATCATGGAGCTGAAAAAGGGATTGGTAATGCCCTTCACTAATACGGCAATGGCTTTTGCATCGGAACGTTTTAAATTCCTGGCACTGTTATTGGGTACATAGTCAGAATCCTTAATCACCTTCATAATCATGGCCTTTGTTTCTTCATTTATATCCGGATGATTATTAATAGCTCTGGAAACCGTACTGACACCAACACCGCACATTCTGGCAATATCCTTAATTGTCATTTGATCCATATAGATATCCCTTCCTGCTTCCTTAACCGAATCAGAAATGACAATCCGGCCAAATAAATCTTTACCTTCTTTCTATAATTATAATCTGCCGTAAAGCTTTGTCAATTTTTTTATTTTCTCAGCAAGGGATTGGCACATTTCCTTTTCCAGTATTCGGAACCTCCAATTATCTCCGATGGTTGAAGGTGTATTTATTCTTGCCTTCGATGACAGCCCCAAATAATCCTGCATGGGAATAATGGCTAGATCAGCAACGCTTCCTAAGGCCAGGCGTATAAAATACCAGTGAATATCCTTTGCATTCTCATTCTCACAATTGATATAATCCAATGCAAATTTCTTATCCTCTTTGTTAACAGCCTTAAGCCATCCGCGAATGGTATCATTATCATGGGTACCGGTATACACAACACAATTTTTATCATAATTATGTGGTAAATAATCACTTTCTTCCCGGGAATCAAAAGCAAACTGCAGCACCTTCATACCGGGATAACCTGTCTCTTTTACCAATTCCAGAACCGACTCCGTTAAATATCCCAGATCCTCGGCAATAATGTTTAATTTACCAAGCTTACTTTCTAATTTTTTAAAAATTTCAATACCGGGGCCTTTTTTCCAAGTCCCAAATTCCGCTGTTTTATCTCCGTAAGGGATGGAATAGTATTCATCAAAGCCGCGGAAATGATCGACACGGACTACGTCATATAAGGTAAAGCAATGCTTTATTCTTTTCGTCCACCATTCAAAGCCTGTCCTATTATGGTAATCCCAGTCATATAAAGGATTTCCCCAAAGCTGCCCCGTTGATGAAAATGCATCGGGAGGACAGCCGGCTACCGCAACGGGATTACTATCCTGATCAAATTGAAATAATTTACTGTCGGACCAGCTGTCCGCGCTGTCTAAGGCTACATAAATCGGTATATCACCTATGATTTTAATATCCTTGCCGTTTGCATATTTCTTTAATTTTGTCCACTGCACCCAAAATATATACTGGATAAACTGATAAAACTTGATATCCTCCGCATATAGCTCCCGGTAATAATTAACCGCTTCTTTCCTTCTGAGACGTATTTCGTCATCCCACTCCATAAAGCTGACATTTTGAAAACCGGCTTTTATTGACATAAATAATGCATAGTCATCCAGCCAAAAAGAGTTTTCTTCCACAAATTTTTGAAAGGAGGGTTTATTTTCTATATTACTTTTCCTATATGCCAGTTTTAAGGCCTTAAATCTGGACAAATAAATTTTTTCGTAATTAATATATCGTTTGTTCTTACCAAAATCAAATCCTTTACATTCCTCTGCCGTTAAAAGCCCATCCTCTATTAAGCCTTCCAAATCTATAAAATAGGGATTACCGGCAAAGGTGGAAAAAGATTGATAAGGAGAATCTCCGTATCCCGTTGGACCGAGAGGCAATATCTGCCAATATTTCTGGCCGGACGCCTCTAAAAAGTCGACAAATTGATATGCATGCCTGGAAAAGCATCCAATTCCATAGGCAGAAGGCAGGCTGGCTATTGGTAATAAAATTCCGCTCTCTCTCATTTCATCCTCCAAAATAAATATCTATTTTATGATACTGCTCGTGCTTGTTTTCCTTCCCATAGTATATGCCGTATTCACCCTTTTACCGCACCGGCTACCACACCTTCAATAATATGTTTTTGACAGGTCAGATAAAAAATAACAATAGGAACAATAGCCAGCACCAATAATGCCATCATGGCACCCATGTCCTTTGATCCATATCCGCCTATCAAATATTGAACGGCTACGGGTATGGTTCTGTATTCTGTTCCGATGACCAAAGAAGGAAGCAGATAATCATTCCAAATCCACATGGCATTTAAAATAGCTACCGTTATGGCAGTGGGCTTTAAAATCGGCAGCACCACTTTAAAAAAAGTCTGCAGGGGATTGCATCCGTCTATCATAGCCGCTTCTTCAATATCCGTGGGAATGGATTTTACAAAGCCGCTGAACATGAATACGGATAAGCCGGACCCAAAACCCAAATAAATGATAATAATTCCTGCCGGATTGTCTAAATGCAGCATATTCGCAACCTTGGACATGGTAAACATCACCATTTGGAAGGGTACTATCATGGAGAATACAAAAAAGTAATAAAGAAAACTTGTTGCTTTTGTCTTCACCCTTGTAATGTACCAGGCTGTCATGGAAGTAAACAGTAAAATGACTGCCACAGAACATACGGTAATGAATAAAGACCAGCCGAAAGCATTTAAAAATCCTGTTTTGGCAATACCATTTATGTAATTGCTTATGCCCACGAAGGTTTCTCCATTAGGGAATTCAAAGGGTGTATCACTAATATAAAATTTTCCTTTAAAGGAATTCATGAAAACAATGAACACAGGTGCTAAAAACAAAACTGACAAAACCGTCAATAACAGAAAAAGCAATATCCTAATAACCTTCCTGGTTTTCATTAATTTTCAACCTCCTTACGTCTTGTGAGCGCTAACTGGGATAATGCTATTACCGCAACTAAAATAAAAAATACAACAGCCTTCGCCTGCCCCACGCCTTCAAAACCGATTCTTCCGTAAAAGGTATCGAAAATATCCAGGGCCAGCATGGCTGTTTTTCTGGAAGGTGCTCCCCCGGTTAAAGCCAGGTTCTGATCAAACAGCTTAAAGGAATTGGAAACCGTTAAAAAGAGGCAGATTGTGATAGAGGGCATAACCATAGGTATCGTCACATTTTTCAGGACCTGTAAGGGATTTGCTCCGTCTACCCTCGCCGCATCAATTAATTCTCCCGGTACATTTTGTATCCCCGCTATGTAAATAATCATCATGTACCCGATTAACTGCCAATTCATTAATATAACCAAACCCCAAAATCCGTATTTGGCATCCGCAAACATAGTCATTTCGTATTTGGCCAAAACACCGTTTATTACCAGCTGCCATATATATCCCAATACAATACCGCCAATTAAATTCGGCATGAAAAACACAGTCCTGAAGATATTTGTACCTTTTATCTTTCTCGTCAGCAGTATTGCCAGTAGGAAAGCAAACAGGTTAATGGAAACAACAGCTATCACAGCAAACTTTGCCGTAAACCATAATGCATTCAAAAAATCCATATTGGAAAATGCCTTGACATAATTAGATAATCCTGCAAATTCAGCATCTACCACCGTTGTAAATTCACAAAAGGATAAATAGACTCCCATAAAAAACGGAATAACAAAGGAAATGGTAAATGCGATTATAGTTGGTACCGTAAATACTGCAAAATATTTTTTCAGCGTTCTTTCCATTATCATCTCTCCTTACTATGATTAAAAAATGGTGAGTAACGGTTATCCCCTTACTCACCTCTAATATTACTTTACCGTATTTCAGAAAGCAATATGGTTCATTTAGGTCGTATTTCTGCAAGTACTTTACTTATTATACATATTGCCATAGCTACAAATAAATCGGGATTTTGACATTCAAATCATTCGGCAATCGCTGCTTTTTCTGCCGCCCATTGTTCCACTACCGTATTTTTTACATCATCCCATGTCATGCTGCCTTGTGCGTATTCCAATAATGCGGCACCGAAATTATCCTTAAAGGTCTGACTGGGAAAAGATGTAAAGTTCCATGCAACACTCGTTAATGAGGAATCCTCCATATAACGCAATACTTCTTTTGCCAAAGGATCCGAAGGTTTCTCATCCTCTTCAAATGTGGAAAAAGGAGTGATAAAGCCTAATTTATTCGTTACATAATCTTTTCCCGTATCGGAGCTGAAGAGCCATTCCACAAAAGCGACGGATGCAGCCTGATCTTCCGGTGATGCCTTGCTGTTAATGGAGAAAAAGTTTTCCGTACCGGTGCATAGGCCCTGTGTTTCTTCTCCCTCTACCCCAATATAAATGGGCATAAATTTAACATCCTCTTCTGCTATGGTATTGCCGTCAACGTCTGCTATATCACCCCAGCCCCAATTACCATTCTGTACCATAGCTGCTTTTCCCAAAGCCAATTCCGCCATGGAATCTTCCACCGTCTTGCTGGCTAACATGGTAGGTGCCGTACAGGAATTGTTTAAATATAAATCAAAAATATTTTTAAAATTATCAGAATAAGTGAATTCCAATGTATCCGTATCGGAAATGCCTTTGTCTTTGTATTCATAATAAACAGGCAGGTTTGCCAGATGTGTCTGCCATCTCCAGTCTTCTCCCGGCGTTAAGGAAGTAGAAGCAAAGACGCCTTCTATCCCCAAATCTTCTTTATGGGCTGTCATATCTTCTACAACAGCTTTTAAAGTTTCAAAATTTTTAATTTCTTCGGCCGAAGAAATATCTACCGCTTTGTCCTCTAAAGCAAAATAATTTCTCATTATGGCATCGTTATAGATAATTCCATAGCCTTCCACAACATACGGAATTCCAAATACCCCCTCATCAGTGGACACGGCAAGGTTTTTATCTATCATCCAGCTGTACAAATCCGTGTCCGATAAATCCAGACAATACTCCTTCCAGGACTGATATCCCACCGGTCCGTTAATCTGGAATAGGGTAGGCGCATCGGTCTTGGCAATTTCAGATTTTAAGGTCTGCTCATATGTACCGCTGGCTGCCGTTACCACCTTCACTTCAACACCGGTCTCTTTTGTATACAATTCAGCCAGTTCTTCCCAGATTTCCGCTACCTCCGGTTTAAAATTCAGGTAATATACTTTTCCGGTCCCTGCTGCCTGCGCCGTATCATCTGCCGGCTCCGCCGTATCCGCCGCTGATTCTTCAGTCGTTTCATCCGTTGCCTGATCAGCCGCTTCTTTACTGCCGCATCCCACTAACACCGTGGATATCATTGCGGCACACAATAAAATGCTAACGAGTTTCTTTTTCATAAATAGTTACCTCTCTCTCTTATTTGTTTTATAATCCTCCCAACCGCTTCTGCGATATCTGCAAGATTATTGGTAACGTTGTCGGCAACGTTCTCGGTAACGTTTCCAATGACCTTGAAACAATAATAGCATACTTGTATAACGCAAGCAATGCTTTTTAAAACTTTGTATAGTTAATATAATTATGGACGTCCGTTTTTGTATAATTTTAACAATAAAACAGCCTGTTTATTTTAGCTTCCAAATGTCACGGTTATATTCTTTAATCGTCCTGTCCGATGAAAAGAATCCGGATTTTGCGATATTGACGAGCATTTTCTTTTTCCATTCCAGTGGCTCCTCTGCATATAATTCAAAGACCTTATCCTTTACCCTTATATATTCCCGCAGATCCAGCAGGGTCATGAACCAGTCCTTAGAAATCAATTCCTTATGAAGCCTTTTTAAATTTTCTCTGTGTCCGGCTTCCAAAGCCCTGTCACTGACGATAAAATCTACGGCCTCCTTAATAAGGGGATCCCTGTCATAATATTCCTTGGCCACATAATCCTTATTTTCATAGTGGGATATGACCTCTTCACTTGTCTCCCCGAATATGAAAATATTATCGTCTCCTACCAGCTCATGTATTTCCACATTTGCTCCGTCACTTGTTCCTAAGGTTACGGCACCGTTCAGCATAAATTTCATATTACCGGTTCCGCTGGCCTCTTTGGAAGCAAGGGATATCTGCTCGGAAATGTCACAGGCGGGGATTAGCTTTTCCGCTTTGCTTACATTATAGTTCTCTATCATGACCACCTTCATATATTGATTTACCTGGGAATCATTATTGATAATTTCCGCCAGAACCAATAGCAGGTGTATGATATCCTGGGCAATGATATAGGCAGGCGCCGCCTTGGCACCAAAAATAAAGGTTATGGGGACCTTAGGTGTTTCTCCCTTTTTAATTGCCATATACTTATAAATAATATATAAAGCATTCATCTGCTGGCGTTTATATTCATGCAGACGCTTAATCTGAATATCAAAAACCGAATCCGGATTTAGGGCAATTCCCTGGGTTTTATAAACAAAATCACATAACTGCCCCTTTTTTATCCTTTTAATATCAGAAATGGTATTCAGAACCTTTTCATCATCTGCTTTTTCCAGTAACCTTTCCAGCTCCATGGCATCTTTCTTAAAACCGCTGCCGATAAGCTCTGCCAGACAGGCGGTTAATTCCGGATTACAGGATAACAGCCATCTGCGGAAGGTTATCCCATTGGTTTTATTGTTAAATTTTTCAGGATAAATATCATAAAAATGTTTTAATTCCGTGTTTTTTAGAATTTCCGTATGAATGGAAGCCACACCATTTACACTAAAGCCGTAGTGAATAGCAATATGAGCCATATGCACACGATTATCCTTATCTATAATTCTTACCTGCTTATCCTTATAGATGGCAGCCACTCTTTTATCCAGCTCCTTAAGGATGGGAATCAATTGAGGCACTACTTTTTCCAGGTACCTTACCGGCCATTTTTCCAATGCTTCAGCCAGAATCGTATGATTGGTATAAGCACAGGTCTTTCTGACAATACTTATAGATTCCTCCATGGTCATGCCTTCGTTTAGAAGTAAACGGATCAATTCAGGGATCACCATGGCAGGGTGGGTGTCATTAATCTGTATCACCGCATGCTCATATAATTTTTTCAGATCGTACCTTTTGGCCTTCATTTCCTTTAAGATTAATTGAGCCGCATTACTTACCATAAAATACTGCTGATAAATGCGCAGCAAATTTCCCGCTTCATCGCTGTCATCGGGATATAAAAATAACGTAAGATTCTTTTCTATGTTTTTCTTGTTGAATTTAATACCTTTTTTTACTATGCTTTCGTCTACTGTTTCCACATCAAACAAACGCAGTTTGTTAACACCGTTTTCATAGCCCACCACATCCATTTCATACAGTACGGATTTTACCCTGCCGCTGCCAAACATGACCTCAAAGGAAATATCCGTTTTATTCAGCCAGGAGTCCTCCTGTATCCAGGGGTCCTTTGCCGTATCCTGTAATTTGTCCCTAAAGATCTGTTTAAACAGGCCAAAGTGGTAATTAAGTCCGATTCCGTCACCGGGCAGACCCAATGTGGCAATGGAATCCAGAAAGCAGGCTGCCAGCCTCCCAAGACCTCCGTTACCCAGGGAGGGTTCCGGCTCTGCCTCCTCTATCACATTTAATTTTTTCCCGTTCGCTTCCAATATCTTCTCCAGGTCCTCATAAATACCCAAATTAATAAGATTGTTGGATAGCAGTTTTCCCATTAAAAATTCTGCGGATATATAATATACTTTTTTATCTCCGGTTATAGGCATGGTAGTGCCGATTAAAGGTTTTGTCAGATGCAAAATACTTTTGTAAAGCTGTGTATCCGTACATTGCTTAATTTTCTTATGATATAATTTCATGGTAATCTCAGATAACTGGTTTTCCAATTCCATATGCAATACCTCCCTCTGCATTTTAGTTTGTAATAACATATAGTTCCCTCCTTTTTCTCAAATATAACAAAGGAAATCGTTTTCCGCAAGTGGTTTTTTAAAAATTTCTTTTCTTTATAAGATAATGTCCTTATAATGCATTTTTACCAATTCATAGCCCAATATCCGTTTTCTTCCTTCCCTTCCCTTTAGCAATAACTGCAGTTCGTCTACGGCATTTTGGGATACGGCATAAAAATTCTGCCTTACGGTATTCATCTGCTTTCCCACATATCCCATAAGTGTAATCCCGTCAAATCCGCATACCGGTCTGAAGATATCCATTTCAATCAATGCATTCATGGCCCCGATCGCCATAAGATCCGAGGCGCAGATGACGGCATCTCTTTCCCCCGCATATTGAAAGGTAATGTTTCTGGCCTGCAGCTCACTGAAATTGCCGCACTTTACAAGCATGGACAGCTGTAAATCCTTTACAAGCTTTTTCATACCTTTTAAACGCATAGCCGTCACATACCCGTTCTCTTTCCCTTTAATATATAGAATCCTTTTACAGCCATCCTCCTCAACGGTTTTTTTTGCCACCTCATATTGGGCTTTTTCATGATCAATATATACGGCGGATGTGTTTTTATTGACTATGGGAGCATCCACGGCCACGATTTTAAATAATTGAAGATCAATTAGTTCATGCAGTAATTTATCCTCTCTTGACATACCGTAAATGATAATACCTGTTATGCTTTGTGACTGTAAATAACGTATCATTTCTTCTGTTGACAAATCGGCAATCATGGAAAAAAATATCGTGATAATATCCAGTTTACATGTAACCCCCCGGTTTAAGGCTCCCGAAAGATATTGCATGGCAATTTCATCAATAGCTTTCACCTTACTGTCTATATTAATTAGCAGTGCCACTCTTCCGGATTGCTTGGAGGATAAGGCGGCCGCTATGGAATTGGGTATGTAATGCAATTCCTTAATAGACCTCAGAACCTTATTTCTGGTCTCCTCGCTGATATTGGGATAATGATTCAATACCTTTGATACCGTAGAGGGTGCCACATGGGCATGCTGCGCCACATCTTTTATGGAAATCATATTCCTCATCTTCCTTTCCTAATTATAATTAACACATCAGGCGCTTCCTGCTATTCATAGATGTACTGCTTTCATAATTTGCCTCTTAAGGAAATGTAAATAAGCTATACCGAGATAACAAAGTGTCTTCGACACTTCAGCTCTCCTGCCCCTCATTCTTAAGGGAAAAGACACTTTGCGCGCCGAATGCAGTCACGCAGTGACATCTTCCTTATGCATTC
>CAMJWQ010000071.1 GCA_946409475.1 uncultured Lachnospiraceae bacterium | reverse complement strand
ATATTCATGAAAAACTAAAAATTATGCACATTTTAAAAAAAATAATATATGGAGATACGGTTTATGAGGGGCTAAAATTGTTTCATAGATGCTGAGTTTTTGAAAGGAAGCAAGAAGGAGGGTACAGCATGAAAAAAGCTACGTGTTTTAGTGATAAGCATTATCAGATCGGAAAAATTGACGATAAACTATATTCTTCTTTTACCGAGCATTTGGGAAGGTGTATTTATACCGGAATTTATGAGCCGGGACATCCGGATGCCGATGAGGATGGCTATCGAAAGGATGTGATGGAGCTGGTAAAAGAATTGAAGGTCCCGGTGATCAGATATCCGGGCGGAAATTTTGTCTCCTGCTATGACTGGCATGATGGCATCGGACCCAGGGAAAAGCGTCCGAGGAGGATGGATTATGCATGGGCCAGCATTGAAACAAATGAGTTTGGTATTGATGAGTTCTGCAGATGGGCTAAAAAAGCAGGGGTGGAACCAATGCTTGCCGTAAATCTGGGAACCGGAAATATCAAGGATGCAGGAGATCTGGTGGAATACTGCAATCATCCGGGCGGAACCTATTGGAGTGATTTAAGGGCAAAGAACGGAAGCCCGGAGCCTTATAACATAAAATACTGGTGTCTGGGAAATGAAATGGAAGGAAGCTGGCAGGCCGGTCATTTGTCGGCGGAGGACTATACTAAGAAGGCGCTGGAAGCGGCCAAAATCATGAAATGGGTGGATCCGTCCATTAAGCTGGTGGCCTGCGGCAGCAGCTATGAAATGCTTCCGACTTATATGGATTGGGATCGGATCATGCTGACGGAGCTTTATAATCAGGTTGATTATTTATCTACCCATAATTATACCATGAATGCAGGGCAGGGGATCACAAACTTTCTGGCAGCCTATAAGCAGCTGGATAACCATATTAAGAACAGTGCCCGGGTTATTGAATATGTTAAGGCAAAAAACCATTTTAATAAAGATATTAAAATATGTCTGGATGAATGGAATGTATGGAATTTTCAAGATATTAAGCTGGATTCTTTGGACGAGCTGCAGGGCCTTACGACATTTGAAATGACATCGGCAGGCAAATGGGAAATTGCTCCGCCCATATTACAGGAAAAATACAGCTTATTGGATGCGATAGTGGTCGGCGGTTTGGGGATAACACTCCTGAATAATGCCGATGTTGTGGAAATCGCATGTCTGGCGCAGCTGGTCAACGTAATCGCACCTATTACAACCATAAAAAACGGCGGTCTGTTTAAACAGGCAATTTATCATCCCTTTCATATGCTAAGCAGATACGGTCATGGAATAACGATGAAAACCATTGTGGATGCACCCGTATATCACTGCGACTTGGGAGATTTACCGATTGTAGAGCCTGCACTTATATACAATCAGGAGTCGGACGAGGTAAGAATATTCGTTTTGAATTGTGACCGGGAGGAGGAGGTTGAATTTGCCGTAAGCCTGCAGGGTTATGGCAATAAGAAGGTAAAGAAGCATCTTGTATTGGACGGAAATGATTATGAAATCCGTAATTCCTATGAAAATCAGAATCATGTAGTGATGAAAGAGCTGGAAATTAAAGATGAAAATAACTTACAAATTGTTTTGCCTAAGATGTCCTGGAATGTGATTATTCTTAGCTGATACGGAAGGATAAGGGAGGTAATGATGAACTCGGATATGGTATTGAAGGTAAAAAATATATCGAAGAATTTTGGGCTGACCCGTGCATTAAAGGAAGTATCGCTAAACATAGAGCAGGGGGAAATTATCGGACTGATCGGTGAAAACGGATCCGGAAAATCAACATTATCTTCTATTATTTCCGGTGTTTATCCGGCCACATCAGGAGAGCTGGAGCTGGACGGAAGGCCATATAAGCCTGTGAACACCATGGATGCCCAGAAACAGGGTATCAGTATGATTACGCAGGAAATGGGCACCCTGCCCGGGATTCGTGTTGCCGATAATATTTTTCTCGGAAAGGAACAGCTCTTTACAAAAGGAGGTGTGGTTAACCGCAGAAAGATGTTCCGGGAAGCAAAAAAGGAAATGGATAAATTGGAAATCGATCATATCAGACCTGAAGATCCGATAATAAAATACAGCCTTGAAGAAAGAAAGCTGATTGAGGTGGTAAGGGCGTTATATGGCAGCCCTAAAATTTTTATCGTAGATGAAACCACAACAGCTTTATCACAGCATGGCAGGGATATCATTTATAAAATTATCAGGCAGTTTAAGAACGAAAATAAAACAGTTTTATTTATTTCCCATGACCTTGAGGAGCTGATGAGAGTCTGCAGCAGAATGATTATATTAAGAGACGGTGTACTTATTGCCCGGCTTAAAAAGGAGGAATTCAATGAGGATAAAATAAAGGAGCTGATGGTAGGCCGAAAGCTGACGGATGATTATTACCGAAGTGATTATGACGGCAGCTTTGAGAAGGAGATTGTTTTATCCGCAAGGGATCTGTACATGGGAAAAAGCCTTAAGGGAGTCTCCCTTAATCTGCATAAAGGAGAAATACTTGGGATTGGCGGACTTACGGACTGCGGAATGCATGAGCTTGGCAAGGCATTGTTCGGAATTGAAAAACCTATGTATGGTGAAGTGGTGCTTGGAAACGGAGAAAAGGTTGATTCGGAAAAGCGGGCGATTAAAAACAGGATGGGATATGTTTCTAAAGACAGAGATCAGGAGGCTTTGATTTTATCTGCCAGTATCCAGGAAAATATAGTGCTTCCGTCTCTTTCAAAGCTGCGGAAAGGAGGACTGATTTTTAACAGGACGGAGAAAAGATTTACCAGCCGGCAGGTTATGGATCTGAATATTAAGTGCCGTGAAATTACACAGGAGGTAAGAGACTTAAGCGGCGGAAATAAGCAGAAGGTTGTTTTTGGCAAATGGCTTGGGAATGAATCGGAAATTTTCATTTTAGACTGTCCCACCAGAGGAATTGACATTGGGGTCAAAGCTTTTATGTACCGGTTAATGTATCAGCTGAAAAAGGAAGGGAAATCCGTCATTATGATATCTGAGGAGCTTCCCGAACTGATAGGGATGAGTGACAGGATTCTGATTATGAGGAATGGGAAGATCAGAGGAGCCTTTGAAAGAACGGTAAATTTGAATGAAGCGGTATTAATTAAGGAAATGGTTTAGAGGGAGAAGACGGGTGAGTAGTTTGGCTAAGATAAAAAATAATACTTTCGTAAATGCCGGTGAATGGCTGCGGAAGATTGTCCCCTATCTGGGAATTATATTAATGATTGTGATATTTCAGGTTCTTGGTAATGGAAAATTATTAACAAGGGGAAATATTAACAGTATTATGAATCAGACAATTTATGTAGCCATTATGGCATTTGGGGCAATTTTTGTTTATGCCCACGGAGGAATGGACCTTTCCTATGGCGGAGTGATCGGATTCAGTGTTTTGATTTCCATATTGGCCGCCAATACCGGAGTACCTGTCTGGGTGGTGTTTTTAGCCAATATAGGAGCGGCCCTGTTCTGGTTTCTGCTAAACGGCATGGTTTCGGTTTATTTAAAGGTGTCCCCGTTCATTACGTCATTATGTATCATGTATATGTGCCGGGGAATCTTGAATACGGTATGTGCAGCTCAGAAATATAGTGTTCCGGTGTATATTTACAATTATGATAACCAGGTATTCAAGCTGTGTATTCTGATTGGGGTGTATGTTACCTGTTACCTGCTGTTTGAAAAGAGCGGTATTGGAAAAGCAAATAAGGCAATTGGCGGGAATCCCACGGCAGCGGCGCAGGCGGGAGTCAATGTTAGGGCCGTCAGAATAATGGCTTATATTATCAGCGGAATAACGGTAGGGATCGCAGGCTTCATCCTTATGGCAAGAGCCGGAAGCGTCAGTACCTCTACGGGCCAGGGACTGGAAATGAATGTGATCACGGCGTTGGTTCTCGGAGGTGTTCCCCTTTCAGGAGGTTCCCGTGTAAAAATGGTCGGTGCATTGGTAGGAAGCTTTTCCGTAATATTATTACGTAACGGACTGATAATCCTGGGCGTGAATGAACGTGTAATTGAGGGTATTCAGGGGCTCGTTCTGTTACTGCTGGTATACCTGACATATGTGAAAAACAAAGATGGAATTTTAAAATAGGAGGAAGAAGAATGAAAAGAATAACAGCTTTATTATTAACCTTGGCAATGATGTTTTCGCTGATTGGATGCGGCGGGAATAATACGGCTGCAACGGATGACGGCGGGGCGGATACGGGAAACCGGACTGCGGCAGCCGGCGATTCGGCGGACGGGACAACAGACGAGGTGTGGGCAGATGACAATTCAGGGTCCGGTGAAGTCTGCGGTGATGAAAACGGTAAATACACGGTTGGAGTTATTATTCATACGACTACCGATTTCTTATGCTCCAAATACAAAGCCTATACGGATTATTTAGGAAAGGCTTACAGTGTAAAATTCAACTATTATATCATTGAAAATTTTGCGGATGAAACCTATCTCTCTGCCATTGAGAATTTATGCGCACAGGGTGTGAATGCCATAATAACGACAAATTTTTCAGGCACGGCTGTTTTACAGGGATTAAAGATCTGTGAAGAAAATGGTGTATATCTGGGAGTAGGCTGGTCACAGATTGAGGAAAGCATTAAAGACCAGGTATATGCGAGCGATTATTTTGTAGGCGGTTCCTATGAAGCAGATTATGATGCCGGATATGAAATCATTACCAGCCTCATTGATGCCGGATGCTCCAATATTGCGGCAATTGGTTATGAGCCGGGAATTACCTGTCATGACAGACGCTGGGAAGGTATGATGCAGGCATTTGACGATCATCCGGAGGTTAAAAAGGCCGGTGAGTACAGGGGACTTGAATTCACAAAGGCAGTGGAAGATTTCCTTGCTTCAGACAATACGATTGACGGTATAGCCATTACCTTACTGGGTATTGAATATTGCTCTGAGCCAATTAAATCGGCAGGCAGAGAGGGACAGGTTAAGATTGCATTCTGTGACCTTTCGGAAAACTGCCAGGAGAGCCTTGACAGCGGAGAAACAATATGTGCAATAGGCGGACAATATGTTGATGTGGTATTCCCGTTTGTACTGCTATACAATGCTTTGGAAGGAAACCCCATGGATAAAGTGGAAGTACCTGTCAACTTTATTATCTGCAAGTCCGGAGAAGAATTCTCTGATTATATGACATATCTGCATAGTGATGGGGTCTATGCCTGGACAACAGAGGAAATTGACCGGCTGATTAAGTCAAAAAACAGTGAAGCGTCTGCAAAAGAGCTATTGCAAATGGGTGCAGGCTATAGTATCGAAGATACAATTGCAAGACATGGTGAGTAATTCATTTGTTTCGGAAAGGGGAATAGCATGAATACAAGAACCACCAATTTGATAAATGCGGGGAAAGTAATTCTTTTACCGGTGTTCGTATATGTGTTGTTCTTTCTGTGCTCAAGAGGGAATTTCGGAAAACCGGCAAGTATGATCATGAATTTTAAACAAACTCTGGCCCCCACATTAATTTCTTACGCAATGTGCTGCAATATGCTTTGTGGCCGGATGGATCTGAGTGCGGGTGCAGTCGTAATGCTTTCTGCCATGCTCGGCGCAAAAATGGTATATCTTTATGGAATCGGATTATTCCCGTTTGTATTGGTTGTTGTGGGAGCAGGACTTGTACTGGGCACCATTTCCGGTATGATGTATCTGCTGCTGAAGGTTCCGGCCATTGTAACGGCACTTGGTGTCTGCATGATATATGAAACATTGTCAAACCTGGCAAGCATTTCATGGGTAACGGCAATTAACGGGGAAATTACCACATTAGGAAGATTTCCCTATTGCCTAATCATTTTTGCCATTATGTTTATCCTGTTTGCTATCCTATTCAATGATACGAAGTTCGGATATCATGTCAGGGCCTGTGCCAGCTCCCAGCAGATTGCGAAGAACGCAGGTGTGGACACCGTAAAAACAGCATTTATATGTTATGTGGTCTCCGCTCTGTTCTTAGGTGTTGCGGCATTGCTGAAAATATCGATCCAGGGCTCCATTGACACGCCAATGTATATGTCAAGTACCAACATCATCTTTAACTGTATGCTTGGCATCTATGTGGGGCTTGCATTAGAGCAGTATTGTAATTTGTTAATTGGTATTTTTGTCGGCAACTTTATTATGAATATGCTGACAACCGGACTGCTGAGTCTCGGACTATCCGCTTCCCTGCAGGATACGGTCTCCGGTATCTTCCTTATGATTATTATGATTTTTACCTATAACAATCAAAGAGTCATTGATTTTATTAATAATAGAAAGATGAAAAAAGAGCTGATCAAGGCTAATATGTAAACATAATATGACGGCATTTAAAGTATTTAGTAGAAAATTATCCGGGCGGTATGCAGTATCGTTTTGCCTGTAAAATCTATCTTGAATGACTTTAGGTGCCGTTATATACTTATGATAAATATGTTTGGGGTGGAAATTTATGATGAAGGTTTTGTTGGTTGATGATGAACGTCTGGCTTTGGAATATTTGGAAAATATTATTAACTGGAATTACTACGGGTTTGAGCTGGCTGGGGCTGCCACGGATTCCGAGCAGGCATTGAGCCTCTATAAAAAGCATAAGCCTGAGCTGATAATTTCAGATATTAAAATGCCGGGAATGAACGGACTGGAGCTGGTAAATGCAATCAGGGATTATGGGGGTAAGCCACATATCCTTTTTTTGTCTGCTTATAAAAGCTTTGACTATGTAAAGCAGGCAATCCGCCTTAATATTGATGATTATTTACTGAAGAGTGACCTGGAGGAGGAAAGCTTTTTAAGGAAAATATTAAAACTAAAAGAAGAAATAGGTAAGGAGAAAGCCAAAAACCAGTATACAACCGGTATTATCTTTGAGGAATTATTTAAGAAGAATATGCCGGAAGAAAATTACAGGTTGATTCTTGATGAAAATGATTATATCCGTATTCATAAGAACTATTATTATATTATTTTGGCACAAAAAGTGCCGCCAAGGTTTCTGGATAAATATATTCCGCAAAGCAGCAGGGTAATTGTGCCCTTTGAATTTGAATTTTCGAAAGCCTGCCATAAATTTAATGAGGAAGATGAGATACAAATTGCCGCGATCTTTGCCGTTAACGACAACCAGCAGCTGGCTGTGCTGGATATGAACAGGAATATGATTGCGCAGAGAAAAATAGAAGACAAGCTGTATTATTTTTCGCGTAAGGTCTTTGACGAGATGAACAGGGATAAGGAGCATCAGTTTAATTTGTATTATTATGGGAAGAAGATGTCATTAAGGCAGTTCGGACGCTTCTATTATGAGAACAGAAATCAGATGTCACAGGATTACCTGAAAAAGCAGGTGCAAATTCAGGAGTATAGGGAAAACAGATTCATGAAGAAGGGAATAGGGGAACCAAAATCCGTTACATCGGATGAAATCTATCAGATGATGAAGCAGGAAAACAGGGAGGAGATTGCCAGGTGCCTTCAGACAATCAGACAGGCAATGAAGGAAGAGGACTATTATTCTTATCTCTGGTATATCAAAAATATGCTGGAAGCCATCAGCTTCTTTGAAGGCTCCTTATCGGGAATCAGAAGCGGGAGGCGGTTTTCCATGACTGAGAACAGCTTCTCTTACGATTTTAGAAATCCCAATCAACTGGTGGAGTTTCTGGAATATAAGGTGGATGAAATATGGCGCATGAGAGGAGAAAGCAATCATGTGGCATATTTACCGTTTATTTTAAAGGCTATTGAATATATACAGGAAAAGTATGGGGATCCGGAGCTTTCGTCGGCGCAGGTCGCGAGTCATGTGAATATCACGGCATCATGGCTTTCCACCAGGTTTAAAGAGGAAGTGGGTATAGGTGTGAGTGATTTTATTAATAATGTCAGGATTGAAAAGGCAAAGAAAATGCTTGGGCAGAGAGAGGACATGATTTATGAGGTCTCTGAAAAAGCGGGATTTACCTCCGGCCAGTATTTTAGTAAGATTTTCAAGGAATTTGTGGGTGTTACGCCGAACCAGTACCGGAGAAACCTCATAAATAAGGAAAACCCGACATGAAGCTTAAAAATAAATTATTAATATCTCAAATTATTGTTTTTCTGGTTATGTTTATCACATTAACAACATTTCTTTCCCATATCGTTTATATGACGGTGAGCAGGAATGACCGTGAGAATGCCATGAATCTGAATGAGCAGATTATGACACGGATAGACCAGTATTTTGAAGAACTGGAGCGGTTCACCTCCGTAGTAATCAGTGACGAGAAATTAAAGGATCTGATACAGGATTATATTATGGATTCCTCGGAAGCAAATGCTGCCAGGATCAGGATTTATTTATCCGGCATCGGTATCCGGGATAGAATCCAGTCTTATGCGGTTCTTGGGATTTATGTAAATATTCAGGGTGGTGAAGAACCCCTTAGCTTTACTACGGTAGGATTATCTGCCAATATTCAGGAATATATAAAAAAGGTGCTTCATGAAATATCACCTGAGGATTCAAAGGGACAGTTTATGAATCCGTTTTCGTATGAGGGTGAATCTTCCACTGTTTTTGGCAACAAGTTTGGTATGGCATACGGATATACCAGTGCCTATAAGGGAAGCGGTATATCCGGTACCGTCACAGTAATTGCATCCTTCGACCAGATTATTTATATAGCGGAAAATATGAGAGATTACAGCAAGGATTTCCTTTTGCTGAATAACCGGGGTGAAGCAATAGAGCCCAGCGTAAAAAACTCGCAAATCAATGTGGAGACGGCTTTGAATAATCTTACCTATGGCAAAACCTATAGGGAAGGCTTTTATAAAGAAAAAGACGCAATTACGACAGTAAGATTATCCGAGTATGGAAATTGGAAAATCATATGCAGGCTGACCAGAGATGATGTATTGAAAAATAACAGATCGCTGATTCTGTTTGATGAATTTTTAGTAGCTGTTTTCGGAGTCTGTGTGGTTCTGATCATGATACCGCTGGTTCGTAAATTTACAAGACCCCTGGCCGAAGTTTCGGAACAGATGAACGAAATTGCCGAGGGCAATCTTAAGGTCAAGGTTACGGTGCAGTCGAATGATGAGATTGGAGAAGTGAGCAGGGCATTTAATATTATGGCGGGAAGACTGCAGGAAAATATTGATAAGATGCTGGGGCAGGAAAAACGGGAGCAGAAAATGAGGTATAGTTTACTTATCTCCCAGGTGGATCCCCATTTTATATATAACACCATGAATACCATCACCTACCTGGCACAAAAGGGCAGAAATGAAGATGTCATTGCCGTTAACAGGGCCATGATTGAAATTTTAAGGGACAGGCTTAGAATTGAAATAGAGGATGTATATGATACGGTGGAGCAGGAAATCAGGGTAGTAGAGCAATATTTGATTATACAGAACTACAGATATGCCGATACGTTTAAAACGCAGATAGATGTGCGGAATGAAGTAAAAATGTGTTATATTGCCAAAAATATATTACAGCCGCTGGTTGAGAATGCATTATTTCATGGAATCCTGTGCAATAAGGATGAAGAGGGTGAAATTATCGGCGGCTGCATTAAAATAAGTGCCGTCCGGGCGGGAAATTATATTTATATATCCGTAAAGGATAATGGAACCGGGATGTCCGAGGAGATGCTGGAGGAACTGGAGGAACAAACCGTGTCAAAAATTCGCGGGGAGCATATAGGAATCAGAAATATCAAAGGAAGAATAAGATATATATACGGGGATGACTGTTCTTTTTTGATACAATCAAAGGAGGGAAAGGGAACGGAGGTTATTATAAAATTACCTGTTATTAGGGAAAGCACCATTTTTTAAGCTATAAAAAGCTATTGCTTGCTATCGGAAAACGATATGATTATACTTAAAATAAGCTATGAGTTTTTATCATACGTATAATACCAATAACAGAATGTAAACACGAAGGGAGAAAAAAAATGAAACTGTATATCAGCGCGGATATGGAGGGAACCTCCGGTATCTGCCATTGGGATGAAACGGAAAAAGGTTTACAGGATTACACTTATTTTGCGGAGCAAATGACAAAGGAAGTAAATGCCGTATGCAAGGGAGCATTGGAAAGCGGGAAAATTACGGATATTCTTGTTAAGGATGCCCATGACAGCGGACGGAACCTGATTCCCTCCTTATTGCCAAAAACGGTGCGGATTTTGAGAGATTGGGAAGGAGCACCGGGAGGCATGATGGCAGGAGTCGGAAAGGGATTTGATGCGGTGGCTTTTACAGGCTATCATTCTGCTGCCTATACCACAGGAAATCCCCTGGCCCATACCTCAAACAGACAAAACCAATACATCAGAATCAACGGCAGGATTGCCAGTGAAATGCTGGTCAATACCTATACCGCTGCTTATTATCAGGTTCCCGTCATATTCTTAAGCGGCGATAAAGCCTTGTGTGAAGCGGCAAAGGAGCTTATTCCGAATATGGAAACCGTTGCGGTCAGTGAAAGCCTTGGCGGGGCGTCCGTATCCCTGCATCCGGACAGGGCACTGGAGCTGTTGCAGGAAGGGATGGGAAGAGCTGTAAAAAAAGACATTGATGCCTGTCAAATAAAGCTGCCTGAGGAATTTCATGTGGAAATTGAATTTAAAGAATATCGTAAGGCTTATACCGGATCCTTTTATCCGGGTGTAAAAAAAGTGGGAGCAAAAGGAGTGGAATTTTACACCAGGGATTATTATGAGGTATTAAGGATGCTGTTCTTTGTATTGTAAGAGGATAGGAATCATAAACAGGTCAACTAAAAAAAGGAGAAGAGCTAATGAATTATCAGGAAGCTGTACAAAACGCCAAAAGTACCATAGGAAAATACTGCAAAGCCTGTCCGGAGTGTAACGGGAGGGCCTGCAGAAGCCAGATTCCCGGTCCGGGAGCAAAGGGATACGGAGACACGGCAATCCGTAATTATGATAAATGGAAAGAAATTCGTATTCATATGGATACCCTGACAGAAAATAAACCTGTAAGCACATCATTAGAAATATTTGGGAAAAAATTTGCTTATCCCTTTTTTGCAGGACCTGTGGGAGCGGTGAATCTCCATTACGGAGATAAGTATGATGATTTGTCTTATAATGAAATATTGGTGGGAGCCTGTGCCGATGCGGGGATTGCGGCCTTTACCGGCGACGGGACCAATCCGGAAGTGATGAAAGGAGCTGCGGATATAATCAAAAAAAACGGAGGAACAGGGATTCCTACGGTTAAGCCCTGGAACAGGGATATCATACGGGAAAAACTGGAGCTTGTAAAAAAAGCGGACGCGTTTGCGGTGGCAATGGATGTTGATGCGGCAGGACTGCCTTTTCTGAAAAATGCGATACCGCCTGCGGGAGGTAAATCCGTAGAGCAGCTGAGGGAAATCGTGGAAGAAGCAAAAATACCCTTTATTGTAAAAGGGATTATGACAGTAAAAGGGGCCATAAAAGCAAAAGAAGCGGGAGCCGCGGCAATCCTTGTATCCAATCACGGGGGAAGGGTATTGGACCAATGTCCTGCAACAGCCGAAGTTTTAGAGGATATCGTAAAAGCAGTGAACGGCTCCATGAAAATATTAGTAGACGGCGGTATCCGTTCCGGAACGGATGTTTTTAAGGCGCTGGCCTTAGGAGCAGACGGTGCGGTGATCTGCAGGCCCTTTGTAACGGCGGTATTTGGCGGTGCCGGGGAAGGTGTGGATGCTTTTATCCGGAAGCTGGGAGGAGAATTGGAGGATGCCATGGCCATGTGCGGCGCTTACAGTCTGGAGGAAATAAACAGAGATATGATTTTCATAAGATAAAATTATCAATAATTATCATACATAGTTTTTATTACTTTTTTTCATTATATATTTATGAAATAATATGTTCATTTTTCAATATATATAGTATAATGGTTTTACTAATCATATTGAAAGCTCAAATTTTTTCGGACCAGCACACTAGTGTACTGGCTGCCTGGTATCTATGGTAATACGCCACATGATTCGTGCTAGTACTAGGCAAAATTCCGACGGCAATGCGGTGGCATTGTCTAGGAATTTTAACGACGTAATAGTGCGGATCAG
>CAMJWQ010000070.1 GCA_946409475.1 uncultured Lachnospiraceae bacterium | reverse complement strand
CTACTATATTTTATCACAGGAGGAGGACATATGGCAGGTTATACCAGGGAAGAAAAACTTCGTTTAGAAGTGCTGAATAGAGCTGAGGAAAAAGAGCATTTTCATCAGGACATTGAGTTAGTATTTGTGCTGGAAGGGGAATTGGATATATTTATTGGTGGGCAGAAAATTCATATGGAAGCAGATGATGTTTTTCTGATCAATGCTGCAAAGCATCATGCATTCAAATCGTCCGGGAATATTTTATATGCAAAAATATCTATTGTTTATGCTATATTCAGCGATGTGCTTGGTAATTTGAATGTCACTTTCTGGTGTGATTCTACAAGAGATTCTTCGAAAAGCTATGATGAACTTCGTAATTTAATCAGACAGCTGCTGAAACATTATCTTGGGGAAAAAGATAGAATTGCAAAATTTGGGTATATTTCTCTTTGTTATCAGATAATCGAAAGCTTATCCGCCAATTTTCTTGTAAGATCTGTTGATAAGGAAATACAGGGTGAATCAAAAAAATTTGAAGAACGAATCATCTTAATTAATAACTATATTCAATCCAACTATTTTCAACAGATAAATTTGAAAAAGCTGTCAGAGCAATTATTTTTATCGGTGGGTTATTTATCGAGGTTTTTTAAGAAAAATTACGGAATGAATTTCGCAGATTATCTTACCCAGATTCGTTTGTGCCATGCTGTGGACGAATTGTTATATACTGACAATCCTATTACAAGGATAGCATATGATAATGGTTTTTCCAATGTCGCAGCTTTTAACAAAGCAATAAGAAAGGAATATGGTGAAACTCCGTCAACCGTTCGAAAAAGAGCTACTAAAAAGGCAAACCAAAATGAAGATACAGCTGTATTAAAAGAACGTTTGGAACAATTGCTATGGGAAGAAAAATCCGATATATGTTATGACGGAAAAAAAGAAAACATCAGTTGTTGCATATCAGGAAAAAAAGGGGAACCCTTGAAGCCTATCTGGAATCAATTGATTAATGTAGGCTCAGCGGAAGAACTACTCAAATCGGAAGTCAGGGAACATATTATTCTTTTGAAATCTGCACTGGATTTTGAATATATGCGTTTTTGGAGTCCTTTTACTGAGGAGTTATTGATAAACATTAATGCTGAGGAATATAATTTTTCCAGAATTGACTATATTATAGATTTTTTGGTACAGCAGGGAATTAAACCTCATATAGAATTGGCATCTAAACCACGAAGAGTTCAAAAGAATGCACAGGAGTCATTAGTCTATGAAACAAGAAAAACATTTGATTCCATTGAGAAATGGGATTGTTTGATTGAAGCTTTTATGAAACACATTCTTCAACGATATTCCAAAAAAGTAATTGATAATTGGAAGATGGAATTATGGTATGAAGAGAGTTATTTAGCAGGAGCAGATATTACAGATAAATATTTTGAAATGTTCAGCCATACCTATAAAATTGTAAAAAGATACAGTGAAAATATGGAAATAGGCGGCTGCGGAATGCAGACCTATTGCCATACTGACAGGTATAGCGAATTTATGAAAAAACTATATAGAAAATGGAATGGAGAAGAAATAAAACCTGATTTTATTTCTGTTATGAGTTATCCATATATTACAGGAATAACAATTGATAATGAAAGCTTTACCAAAAGAAATACTGACAGTGATTTTGTATTACATTGTATAGAGGAAGTAAGAGAAGATATTAGAAAATGCGGATTGGGCGATATAAAACTCTATATTACCGAATGGAATCTTACTATATCAGACAGGAACCTTATCAATGATTCCTGTTATAAGGGCGCATATATTGTTAAGAATTATATTGATTTATATGGAGAAGTAGATGAAATGGCATATTTTCAGGGAAGTGACCGTTCGTCTGAATATTATGATACAAATGCCCTTTTATATGGTGGAACCGGTCTGATCTCAAGAGATGGAATCCTAAAACCGGCTGGCTTTGCGGTTGAATTTCTAAATAGATCCTATCCATATTTTATAGATAAAGGCAGTAATTATATAATCACGACTGATGCGGAAAACACTTACGGCATTGTTTGCCATAATTGTAAGGAGCTGAATTATAACTACTTCTATACAAATGAGGACAAGCTGATAAAGGAACATATGTCAAAATATTTTGAAGACAAAGATCCGCTAAATTTATGTATTCAAATACAGGATGTGGAAAATGGGTCATATCAGATAAAAATTTATCGAATTAATGAACGTTATGGGAGCGTATTCAATCTCTGGGGAGAGATGGGATATGAAAAGGATTTATCCAGAAAAGATATCAAATATTTTCGCAGAGTGTGTGAGCCGAAGCTTTCAATTCAAAAATGTGAAGTGAAGAATGGAAATTTGAATATAGATATTCAACTCTCAGCAAATGAGATAGCGTTTATCAGATCAGCAAAGAAGGAATAAGAAGAGGTCAGAAAAATATATGATTTTCTGACCTCTTTTTTTGTGGGCAAAAATAATGGTTAAAAATACATAAAAGATATAGCGGCATCTGAAAAGAATCTAACCTGTTCTCTGTGTACAATCAAATTAACTTAAAAATAATTGAAAAAGGAGGAGATGTCAAATGAAACTGGGCTTTGTCACAGCTATTTGTGAAGAAATGACATTTGAAGAAGTAGTAGATTTTGCATCTGAAAATAATCTGGAGTGTTTAGAGGTTGCCTGTTGGCCTCAAGGGAGAGCAAATAGGAGATATGCAGGAGTTAGTCATATTGATGTAGTTAATTTGACGCAGGATAAAGCCCGGAAAATAAATGCATATTGTAGGGAGAAGAAGGTTGAGATGTCTTCTTTGGCCTATTACCCCAACATACTGGATTCAGATTTAGAAAAAAGAAAAAAAAATATCAGCCATTTATATAAGCTGATAGAAGCATCCGCTATCTTAGAAATAAATATGGTAACTACATTTATCGGAAGAGATCCCAAGAAAACAGTAAGTGAAAATCTTGAACTTGTGAAAGAAGTATGGCCGCCAATTGTAAAATATGCAGAAGATAAGGGAGTAAAAATAGCTATAGAAAACTGTCCGATGCTGTTTACGGAGGATGAGTGGCCGGGTGGACAAAATCTCATGACAACACCGGCGAACTGGAGAAAGGTATTCGACATTATTGATAGCCCATGCTTTGGTATTAATTATGATCCGTCACACTTTGTTTGGCAACAGGCAGATTACATTAAACCAATATATGAGTTCAAAGATAAGATTTTTCATGTACATTACAAGGATATTAAAATCTTTAAAGACAGACTGCAGGATGTTGGAATTATGGCTACACCACTGGAATATATGTCGCCAAAGCTTCCCGGATTAGGAGACGTGGACTGGGGAAAATATGTATCTGCATTAACAGATATCCGATATGATGGTTATACCTGCATTGAAGTCGAGGACAGGGCGTTTGAATCCGGTATGGAGGATGTAAAAAAAGCTTTAAAATTAAGTGCTCATTATTTAAGAAATTTTGTGATTTAACCTGTTACAGAAAATAATGGAGGTAAAAATGAAAATCAAACTAGGAATCATTGGTTTTGGCGGTATGGGAAAATGGCATGCCGAAAATGCACCAAGGGCAGGAGTCGAAATTACGGCAGTATGCGATGTTGATGAACAGAAGAGAAGGGAAGCTATAGGATCAGGGATTAGAACTTATCAATCAGCAGAAGAGCTTCTGGCTGATTATGAAGTAAATACGGTAATCCTTACAGTCCCCAATTTTCTTCATAAGGAAATGTGCTTAAAAGCGGCAAAAGCAAAAAAAAATGTTATCGCAGAAAAACCGGCAGCCATGAGCGTGAAAGAGTTGGATGAAATGGAAGAAGCATGTAAAAAGGCGGGTGTATTTTTTACAGTTCATCAAAACAGAAGATGGGACAAAGATATGCTGATTGTAAAAAAAGCGTTTGATGAGCAGCTGCTGGGCAATATTTTTACTATTGAATCTAAACTACATTCTGGTAATGGTTATATGCATGAATGGCATATTTATAAAAAATTTGGCGGAGGAATGCTATATGACTGGGGGGTTCATCTTATTGATCAAATCCTTTTCATGATGCCGGAAGCAAAGATAAAATCAGTTTATGCAGATATTAAAAATATATTACATGAAGAAGTGGATGACTATTTTAAGATTCTTCTGAAGATGGATAATGGAATTACAGTTCACATTGAGTTATCTACATATATTTTAGAGTATCAGCCAAGATGGCTGGCTGCAGGAGATAAGGGAACTCTTATCGTCAAAGACTTTGGCTGTGAGGGAAGTCTGTTGAAGACCGGAAAGTTATTGAAAAGACTTCCGCCTAGAATTACAGAAACAAAAGCAGGCCCAACCAGACAGTTCGCACCGGTACCTCCGGGGGGAATTGAAAGAAAAATGCTCCCGAAAGTGGAAACAAATTGGAGTGATTTTTATCACAATATTGCTGAGGTACTGGACGGAAAAGCAGAACCTTTAATTAAAATTACGGAAGTCAGGCGAGTTCTGTTAGTGATGGAAGCTATCTGGAAATCATCAGAATCCGGAGAGGCAATTAAGTTTGAAGAAATGAATAGATAAAATCGGTACCATGGTAATTAAAAAAAATAGAAATGGAGGAAAAATCGTAGTGAAAAAACTTAAAGTTGGAATTATCGGATGTGGGGGGATTGCGAACCAGAAACATTTTCCGGCGCTGAAAAACAATGCGGATTTAAATGAAATAGTAGCATTCTGCGACATTGTAAAAGAAAGAGCGATAGCGGCTGCAAAAGAATTTGGTATTTCGGGAGCAAGAGTATATACAGATTACAAAGAACTGTTAGCGGATACCGAAGTAGAAGTTGTTCATATTTGTACACCAAATGTTTCCCATAGTGAAATAGCTGTCGCTGCATTTTCAGAAAGAAAACATGTGTACTGTGAAAAACCAATGTCCCATAGTGTGGCAGAGGCTGAAAAAATGGTTGCAGCCTGGAAGGCATCAGGGATGCAGTTTACTGTAGGTTATCAAAACAGATTCAGGGCAGAAGTTCAAAATTTGCATGCTTCCTGCGAAAAGGAAGAGCTTGGAGATATTTATTATGGTAAAGCACACGGTATCCGCCGCAGAGGAGTCCCGACCTGGGGAGTTTTTATGGATAAGGAAGCACAAGGTGGCGGTCCGTTGATTGATATCGGAACCCACGCTCTGGATATCACCTTATGGTGCATGAATAATTATGATGTTGATAGTGTTGTGGGTTCTGTATTTTATAAGCTTGGAGGATTACAGCAGGCAACAGAAGGAAATCTATTTGGACCGTGGAATCCTGACACGTATGAAGTAGAAGATTCTGCCATGGGATTTATCAAGATGAAAAACGGTGCGACAATCAATCTTGAAGCCAGCTGGGCACTTAATATACTGGAATCAAGGGAAGCATCTACAACTCTTTGCGGTACAAAGGCAGGAGCGGAAATACATTCCGGAATGAGTTATACAAATAATGAATTGATTTATAACCGTGGAAGGAATAATCAATTAATGGAAGAAAAAATATCACCGGTAGGAGGAGTAGCATATTTTGGCGGTGGCGGTGGCGAAGAAGGTGCTATCGATTGTAAGCAGTGGCTCGAAGCTGTTCAGAATGATACAAGCCCGCTGGTAAAGCCGGAAGAAGCATTGACAGTAACAAAAATACTGGATGCAATATATATGTCAGCGAAGGAAAACAGAGAAATAAAATTTTAGAATAGGGAGGTGCCTCATTATGGCATTTGCAATGAGAATAAATTATGTAGATGTTGTTTGTACCGATAGCTTGAAAAATATGTTTGCTAATGGCAACAAGGTCGGCTGCCAGTTCCAGATAAGATTGAGCTACTACAGAGGACATTTTTTGTCTGTGGTCGATGAATTCGGCGTAAAGATTGATGGAAAGGAAATTCCGCAGGAGGATATAAGATTTTGTCTCGGAGAAAAAGAATTTGGAGTTAGTCAATTTCATGACCTTGTCTCGGAATACTGGACGATTCTTGAACCGGCTACAGTAAAAATATTTAAAAATGGCGGATTCGCTCCTGGAGAGCATGAGGTCGATGTGAAGCTGATGTTCCATTCACCGTATATGCCGATCAGTGATACGGAATATATGCCGATAGATGGTTGTGGAAGTAAAAAGCTTCTTTTAAAAGAATTTTAGGGGAGGATAATCATGAGTGATATTAAAATAGGGATTACATTGTATTGCTTTACACAAGAATATTGTCGGGGTGAGATGACTTTAGAAGACTGTATTCGTAAGGCAAAAGAGATTGGTGCGGAAGGGTATGAGATTGTAGCGACACAGATGGTTCCGTCTTATCCTTACATAAGTGACAAATTTTTAGGAGAGATAAAAGCAATGTCAGAGTATTACGACATCCGGCCGATTTGTTACTCCGCCAATATGGATCGTGGAATGAGAGGGGATCGTGACCTCACAGAAGATGAAATGCTGCAGATGGCCATTAACGATGTGAAAAGTGCAAATAAAATGGGTTGCAGGGTAATGAGAGAACAGTTTTTATTGAGCCCATCGGCAATGGCGAGATTGGCACCGTATGCGGAAGCCTATGACGTAAAAGTAGGAATTGAAATTCATAATCCGGAGACTCCATATACGCCCATCATGCGTGAGTATTTTAATACATTCCGGAAGACAGGTTCTACATATCTGGGTTTTGTTCCTGATTTTGGATTATTTGCAACAAAACCCAATAAACCTCAATGGGATGAGGCACTTAGAGCGGGTGTTCCAATAAAAATACTGGAAATGGCAAGGGATATGCGGTATGAAGGAGTTCCACAGGAAGAGGCAATGGTAAAATTAAAAGATGCAGGAGCAAATGCACAAGCATTTGCGGCAGCTCAGGGAATGTATGGGTTTGTCCAGTTTAAGAAAGACTGTAAGAAGGAGCTTGACGGATTAAAAGAAATAATGCCCTATTGTCATCATATGCATGGTAAATTTCATTATTTAAGCGAGGATTTGGTTGAAGCAAGCATTCCTTATGACGAGATTTTGCCGGTAATCAAGGAATCAGATTATAAAGGGTTTATCGTATCAGAATACGAAGATCATAATTCCGGAAGAGCAATAGAAATGACAACACGCCATATGCAAATGATGAAAAATGTATTGAAAAATTAGGGGGATCGAAGATTGAAAGAACGGAAAAATTGATAACAATAAAATTGTTATAAATATTTTAAAAAGGAGAAGAAAAGTATGAAAAAGAAATTATTGGGTGTAGTATTAACACTGGTTATGGTAGTAGTTACCATGACGGCATGTGGATCATCTTCCGCAAAAACTTCTGAAACTGATGATGCAGAGGTGACGGCAACAGAAACTGAGGCTGCAGACTCTGAATATAAGGTAGCTTTTTGTACCATGACTACGGAAGGTGATTTCTGGGGGTATATGTTTGATTTCACAGCAGAGAAGTTTGCAGAACAGGGAGCAATAATGGATGTTATTGATGCGGATGGGGATGTTACACGCCAGATTGAACAGATTGAGAACTGCGTAACACAGGGCTATGATCTTATCGTATTACTGGCAGTTGACGCAGAGGCTGTTGCTGATGCGAGCAAAAAAGCAATGGATGCAGGAGTGCCGGTTTTTGAGTTCATTAAGGATTCAGGAGAAGGATATCGTACCAGCTTTCGTGGTACGGATGAGGAAAAGGTAGGCGCCATGTTAGTTGAGACCGCAATGGAATGGGTTAATGAGGCATTTCCGGATGCACAGGAGGGATCTGTTAATACGATTATAGTAGGCGGAAACAGTGCAGGAAGTGAAACAGAACGTTATGAAGCTATTGTAGCGGAAGCGGCAAAACATCCGGAACTCAATGTAGTAGATGCCGTTCGTTGGGAAACCTCCCAGAGCTATGCGCAGGAAGCCGCAGATAATGAGATTACAAAATTTAATGGTGAAGTTCAGTTAATTATTGCAGCATCTGGAGAGATGGCATTGGGAATCCGTGGCAGTATTATGGCAGAAGGATCCATGATTACTGATTACAGCAAGTTTGGGATTATAACATGCGATATTAACGCAGAATCTGCTGCCTCAATTGCTGCATCGGCTAATAACGAGGATATTATCCGGGCAGCGTGTGTTAATGGTGGAAATACAGATTTAAATATGCAGGAATTAGTTAATGCATGTATGAGTATCCTGAAAGGGGAAGAGTATGAATCTTCTTATGCAGTGGATGTAGCAGTTGCAACTCCGGATAATTTAGCTGATTTTGGTTATTAGGAGTTAAGAGAAAAGTGGTGCGGTGCACCACTTTTCTTAAGAAAGAATCAGGAGGTATATATGGATCAGAAAGTAATTTTATCACTTCAGGGACTTACTAAGCGTTATCCGGGAGTAATTGCAAATAATAACATAAATCTTGATATATACAAAGGGGAAATCCATACCCTGGTAGGTGAGAATGGAGCTGGTAAATCTACCCTGATTAAATCATTAAGCGGTGCTGTAATCCCTGATGAAGGAAAAATTATCTGGGAAGGATTAGAATATCAGCATATGAATCCGAAGCTTTCCCGAGAATTAGGCATTGAAATTGTATATCAGGAACTTTGTCTGGTAGATTCCCTGACTGTTGCGGAGAATATTTGTCTTGGAGAGAAAAAAGGAAGTCTGGTAGATTATAAATACTATAATACCGTTGCGAAAGCAGCATTCCATAGAATTGGAATAAAAATGAATCCGATGAAGATGGTAGGGGATTTGACTACTGCCCAGCAGCAGCTGGTAGAAATTGCAAAAGCGATTTCAAAAGGAGTTAAGCTGTTAGTTCTGGATGAACCAACGGCGCCTTTGACTAATGAGGAAATCGAAGGACTTTTCAGGGTCATGACAACCTTAAAAGAAGAAGGTGTGACCATGATTTACATTTCTCACCGTATGGATGAAATTTTTCGTGTTTCGGATCGAATCACAGTACTAAGGGATGGGGAATCTATAAAGACGATAAATACCGCCGATACGAACCGCTCAGAACTGATAAATCTAATGGTTGGAAGACAGCTGACGGAATCATTTCCGGAAAGAACCTATCATAGTAATGAGAAGATGTTAGAAGTAGAACATGCTTACGGAATGGGAGACAGTGACATAAGCTTATATATTAAGAAGGGTGAGATAGTAGGGCTTGGAGGACTGCTTGGAGCGGGACGTACAGAATTAGCCCGTATGATTTATGGTGCAGATCCAATGCAGAAAGGAACTGTCAAAATCAATGGCAAGGAAGTTTATTTGAAAAACACGAGTAATGGCATTGCTGCAGGTATCGGTTTGATTCCTGAAGATCGAAAGAGACAGGGAGTCTTGCTTAACTTTGGAATAGATTGGAATACGACCATATCTTGTGTAAAAAAACTATCACATATCGGGTTTATGAACTTTGATAAGATTGCAGATGTTGCCAAAAAGTATGTGAATAAATTGAATATTGCGGCACCAAATATTTCGGTGAAAGTGGAATCCTTGTCTGGTGGAAATCAGCAGAAAGTGGTTCTTGCAAAAACACTGGCTACAGAAAGTAATCTTCTGATATTTGATGAGCCTACCAGAGGAATTGATGTTGGAGCAAAACAGGAGATTTATCATATTATGGCAGATATAGCAAATGAAGGAAAATCAATTCTTTTAATAAGCAGTGACATGGAAGAATTGCTGGGTATGTCTGATCGGATTTATATCCTTGCTGAAGGAAGGATGGCCGGATGTCTTGAAAAAGGAGAAATCTCACAAGTGCGGATTATGGAAATGATATCAAATGCTATGGAAGAAGAAAAACGATAAAGAAAGGGAAAATTATGGGCGCAGCAAAGAAGATAATTAACAAATTTTATTTACCAATCGTGCTTGTATTAGCAATCATATTTTTTTCAATTGTAACAGATTCATTTCTTAGTGTGCATAATCTGACTAATATCTTTGTTCAGAATGCATACGTGGTAATAGCAACAATGGGAATTGCAATGGTCATGATTGCAGGTGGAGTGGATATGTCTGTTTCTTATGAAATGGGACTGGTTAGTGTTGTAGCAGGAAAATTACTGCAGTATAGTGGTTTTCCGGTGGCGGTTATTATAATCATAAGTATTTTGCTGGGAGCACTTCTTGGGTTCATAAACGGTGTGATTACTATAAAGCTAAAAGTGCATCCGTTTGTGGCAACATTGGCAACCATGACGATTTATCAGGGCATTTCCTTTGTATATTCAGGATCCATGACGTTTTATGGATTTCCGGCTGCTTTTAAAGCGATTGGGCAGAAATATCTATTTGGATGGCTTCCGATCAGCGTAATTCTGATGGTTGTAATGTTCCTGATCGCGTATATTATGTTAAAGAAAACCTATTTTGGAAGATATATTTATGCAATAGGTGGAAATGAAGAAGCAGCAAGACTGGCAGGTATCAATACCAGATTCGTCCGCGTTGGAAGTTTTGTGATAGCCAGTGTGTTTATAGCGGTAGCATCTTTAGTACTTACTTCCAGGGCGGGAACGGGAAGCCCGTCACTTGCGACAGATGCGGTGTTTACCTGCATCAGTGCCTGCGTACTTGGAGGGATTTCATTTACCGGTGGTTCTGGAAATGTGGCAAATATGTTTCTTAGTGTTATGATTCTTGGGGTACTATCAAATGGAATGCAGCTGCTTGGATTAAGCACCTATTCACAGTATATCATGAAGGGTGTTGTCCTTGTTATCGCAATTGCATTTGATAATTATCAAAAGTACAGTCATATAAAAGAGTTGGCGAACCAGACCAGGGAGACGGAAAAAGCAGCAGGATAACAGAAGATAAAAGCTTCAATGGGTAACCGGGCTGCAGATTGGAGGTGCCTTTCAGTGCCGGTATCATATAAGTCATATTGACGTACTATGAATTAAATATTATAATAGGCATAAGCCAGTTTGTAAAACAAATGGAAAAATTTTTATCAGAAAATTAGTTTGGGAGGTTATTTTCTTGAAAATTTCAACAAAAGGACGGTATGCTTTGCGGATTATGCTTGATTTAGCGGAGAATGCCAACCAGGGCTATATAAATGTAAAAAATATTGCAGGACGCCAGGAAATTTCGGAAAAGTACCTGGAACAAATAATTTCCATATTAAACAAAGCCGGTTTTGTAAAAAGCACCAGAGGAGCCCAGGGAGGTTATAAGCTGACAAGAAGCCCTGAAGAATATACAATTGGAATGATTCTGCGCCTGACGGAGGGGAGTCTGGCTCCCGTCGCCTGTCTGGAAGACGAGATTAATGAATGTGAGCGGCATGGAACCTGCCAATCCTTACGAGTATGGGAAAAACTGGATAAAGCTATTAATCAGGTGGTAGATAATATCCGATTAACAGATTTATTAGATGAATGATCAGCAGGATAACTTATATAATGAAATTAATTTCAATAACATGAACAAAGTTTTTTCATGAAAGTTATTCCAAAAATTAGAAATAAATGCTATACTATAAACATAGTAACATACCTTTCATATGACAGGAGGAATATGTATGGAAAACTTTGTTATTGCAATTACCAGATATTGCGGAAGTGGCGGTAAAACGGTCGGAGCTATGCTGGCAAAGGAATTTGGTATCAGTTTATATGATCGAGAGCTTTTAAGATTGGCTTCCGATGATAGCGGTATTTCGGAAGACCTTTTTATTAATGCTGATGAAAGACTGAAAAGCAGCATTTTATATTCCGCATATAAGAAGGTATATAAAGGGGAAGTGATACCACCGGAGAGTGATGATTTCACTTCCAATGATAATTTATTTAATTATCAGGCAAAGGTTTTAAAGGAATTATTAAAAAAGGAATCCTATATTGTTATTGGAAGAGCTGCTGATTATGTGCTTAAGGATTATAAGAATGTTTTTAAAATATTATTGATGGGTTCTTTTGAAGACAGGGTTAAGCATGAAATGGAATTATTTAAATATGATAGAAAAGAAGCGGAAAAGCATGTAAAAACTACGGATAAATACAGAAAAGCATATTATAATTATCATACGGGTCAAAAATGGGAGGATGCCAGAAATTATGATCTATGCTTAGATACGGGCAAGCTTGGTTTTGAAAAATCCGCACAGTTTATAAAAGAATACGTGAAGCAGCGTATGGAATAGGATACATAGCAGGCTCCCGGCCGAATTTACATCAGCCGGGAGCTTTTTTATTTCATAGGAAATTGCGTCCTATGAA
>CAMJWQ010000069.1 GCA_946409475.1 uncultured Lachnospiraceae bacterium | reverse complement strand
AATCCAACACTGGAAGAAATAGAAGATGTTAAAACTGCCGTATCTGAGGCGGTAACAAATGCTATTATTCATGGATATGATGATAAAGAGGATTGGATCAGAATCGAATGCAGGATGGAAGATAAAGAATTGACAATATGTATAGAGGATAAGGGAAAAGGAATTGCGGACGTGAAAAAGGCAATGGAACCGTTATTTACAACAAGACCGGATTTAGAACGTTCCGGTATGGGATTTGCTTTTATGGAAGCTTTTATGGATGATTTGACAGTGCAGTCGGAAGTGGGAAAGGGTACGAAAATTATCATGAGGAAAAGGATAGGAACCGATGTTACAAAATATGAGGAGTAAAGGAATGAATCAATGGAGGATACAATCGCTTTAATCAGGAAATCACACGAAGGGGATAAAGAAGCGAGAGAGATACTCATTGAGAACAATCTGGGCCTGGTATGGAGCATAGTCAGAAGATTTGCAGGCAGGGGACAGGAAATGGAGGATTTATTTCAAATAGGCAGCATAGGTTTAATGAAAGCCATAGACAAGTTTGATACTTCCTATGACGTTAAATTTTCTACCTATGCAGTACCTATGATAACCGGTGAAATAAAAAGATTTCTTAGAGATGACGGAATGATAAAAGTGAGCAGAACATTAAAAGAGACAGCTGTTAAAGTAAGGGCGGCAAGAGAACATATCAATCACGATACGGGAAGAGAGCCTTCCCTGGAAGAAATTGCGGCAGAAATCGGCATTAGCGAAGAAAATGTAATTATGGCAATGGAAGCAGGAAATGAAGTGGAATCCTTATATAAAACCATTTACCAGGGTGACGGTAATGCCATTTACTTAATAGATAAAATAGAAGAAGAAAAGGATATAAATCATAACATAGTGAATAGAATTGTAGTTGAAGAATTAATGAATTCCCTTGACGAAAAGGAGAGGGAGCTTATTAAAATGCGTTATTTTAAAGAAAAAACACAGACAGAAATCGCAAGTGAATTGGGTATTTCACAAGTGCAGGTTTCCAGACTTGAGAAAAAAATATTAAAATCCTTACGGCACATGTTAGAGTAGCATCAGCATACCAAAAAACAACACCTTTGGTATATTTTTTGAAAATCATGTAATACTACACAGTAGTAAATGAGATAAAAGCCAAATATTGTTTTAAGAGGATGCGATACTATGAACAAATATAAGGGATGGTATATCATTGCTGCGTTTATTGCCGTTGCTGTCATAGCGGTCTTATGTTACCTGATCTTTTATAAGGGTGAAACTGCCTATACGGAAGGGACTATGGTTAAAGGATTTTTGCAAAAGTGCAGGGACAGCCTTGTATGATAAAAGAAACTCTGTATATAAAGGCTGAGAGAAATGTCAAAATCACAAAAGATAAGGTTTTGATTTCTGATATTGGAAAAGTGTATTGTACGGACAGTGGCATTTTATCACAAGTCAAAGCATTACAAATTTTAGACATTGAAAAGGCAGAGCAAAAATCACAATACGTAATCAGCATTTTAAAAATTATTGAAGTGGTTAATCAGATTTTCCCACAGGTCACCGTTGTAAATCTGGGTGAAACAGATGTCATAGTAGAGATTGTGAAGCCTAAAAATATAGGAAGGGCAGAGAAAATCTGGTATTTCATCAAAGTAGGATTTGTCTGCTGTATATGTTTTTTTGGCACGGCTTTCACCATCATGGCATTTCATAATGATATTGGGATTACAAGTGTGTTTGACAATTTATATTTTCTTATCACAGGGAAAGAAGCCATGGGGATCACATCCTTGGAGGTGTTCTACTCCCTGGGCTTATCCGCGGGAATTGTAGTTTTTTATAACCATATCGGTAAGAAAAGAATAACAAATGATCCTACTCCCATTGAAGTGGAAATGCGTATTTATGAGGAAGATGTTGACACAGCGATTGTAGAAAGCAATAACAGGGAGGGAAATTCCATTGATGTGGATTAGCCTGTTTCTATTAGCTATTATTGGTATCAGTTCCGGTGCCGTTGTTTCCGGAGGAGTGTTCACCGTTTTAATTTCCGTAGGCCTGGTTCCCAGATTCGCCGGCAGAACCCGTACGGCAAAGGAAGTTTTAAAATATGAAAATTTTGTGGTTGCCGGTACTATATTTGGAGGAGTATTAAGCATTTTTCAATTTAAAATTTTATTCGGTTTCTTATTTGCTTCCGTTTTTGGTTTCTTTTCCGGTATCTTTGTCGGATGTCTGGCCTTATCAATCGCTGAGATGCTGGATACTATTCCCGTATTCAGCAGAAGGGTTAAGTTTAAAAATTTAAAATTGGCAATTAACGCCGTAGCCATCGGAAAAGCAGTCGGATCCTTAGTTTATTTTATAAAAGATTATAAATAGCAGGAAGTGTTACTATGAATGAAAAAGAAAAGCAAGAAAGAAACCAGCAATATAATCAATATATTAAACAGGTAACTCCTACCCATAATCTGGCCGCCAATATGTGCAGGGCGTTTATAATAGGAGGAATTATATGTGTTATCGGACAGGCTATCATGAATTATTGTAAATCTCTGGGAATGGATAAAGATACTCAGGGAGCCTGGACATCTTTAATATTGGTATTGGCCGCCGTTGTATTAACAGGATTTAATATTTATCCCAGTCTTGTGAAGTTCGGAGGTGCCGGAGCACTGGTACCCATTACGGGATTTGCCAATTCCGTGGCAGCTCCTGCAATTGAATATAAAAAGGAAGGTCAGGTTTTTGGAATAGGATGTAAAATATTTACAATAGCAGGACCCGTTATCTTATATGGTATTTTTACCTCATGGGTTTTAGGATTGCTTTATTATATTTTAAGAGTGATAGGAGTGATTTGATGGCACAGATAATGGGCAAACAAAGTATTAAATTTGATACCAGAGTCGGTATTTTAAATTCTGCTTCGATAGTCAGTAAAAAAGAAGGAGAAGGTCCCTTAGGCGAATTATTTGATGTCATTTGCGAGGATCCCATATTTGGCTGTGAATCCTGGGAAGAAGCGGAAAGTACATTACAAAAAGAGGCTGTTACGTTAGTCCTTGGTAAAGCCCGTCTGGAAAAAGAAAATATCCGCTATCTTTTTGCAGGAGATTTATTAGGGCAGACAATAGCGTCCTCCTTTGGGCTTCTGGATTTCAATATACCTTTATTCGGGGTTTACGGTGCCTGTTCCACATGCGGAGAAGCATTAAGCTTAGGGGCGATGGCTATAGCAGGAGGCTTTGCAGACCATGTAGTGGCCGTAACCTCCAGTCATTTTGCCAGTGCTGAAAAACAGTTTCGTTTTCCGCTGGAATATGGGAATCAGAGGCCTTTATCTGCGTCATGGACTGTTACGGGGAGCGGAGCCTTCGTATTAAGCAAAGAATATTCCGATATTCAAATAACAGGTATCACACCGGGTAAAATAGTGGATTATGGCGTTAAGGATTCATTAAATATGGGGGCCTGTATGGCCCCGGCGGCAACAGATACCATATTCCAAAGCTTAAGTGACTTTGATTATCTGCCTGATGAATATGATAAGATAATTACCGGAGATTTAGGGTATGTAGGCCAGGAAATACTAATAAAATTACTGAAGGAAAAGGGATATGATATCAGTAAGCAGCACATGGATTGCGGCATTGAAATATTTGATCAGGATAATCAGGATACCCATGCCGGCGGAAGTGGCTGCGGCTGCTCGGCGGTAACGTTAAGTGCTTATATTTTAAAACAGCTGCAGAATAAAATGTGGAAAAAAGTATTATTTGTTCCTACGGGAGCATTATTATCTACCATAAGCTACAATGAAGGAAAGAGCGTTCCGGGAATTGCCCACGCAGTGATTATCGAAAATATTACGATGTAAGGATTTTAATAAACAATAAAAACAAGACCAGAATGACAATGGGCTTTACTATCTTATACCCGTTCTTTATCACTAAACCGGAGCCGATATAATGACCAAGAAGACAGAATAATCCGGAGATCAGGCCAAGTGAAATAAGAGTCTGGCCCTTCATTAAAAATGTAATAAGTGAACCTATATTAGACGACAGATTAACAAGCTTTACATTACCGGACGCTGTCCGTAATTCCATGCCGGCAATTTTGGTATAAATAAACAGTAAAAAAGTTCCTGTGCCCGGTCCGTAAAATCCGTCATAGGTACCGATAATAAAAGAAGACAATATTACGATTATTACCTGTCTTTTAAAGGAAACGGTTCTTTCATACAATAAATTCTCTTTTTTATCCTTACGTAATACAAAATAAGCTACCACAGGTAATACGGCACTTAAAATATATTTAAAATAAACCTCGGGGATTAACAAGGTAAGATAGGCTCCTATTACAGAACCAATTAATGCCAATAAAATGGAAGGAATTGCCAATAAAAAGTTGACATATCCGTTTTTTATATAGCGGGCCGCAGAGATAGTGGTACCAATGGAGGAAGAAAGCTTATTTGTTGCAATTGCCTGATGAGGTGGAATTCCGGCTATTAAATAGGCAGGTAAAGAAATCAAACCTCCGCCGCCTGCGATGGAGTCTACCAAACCGGCTGTAAAAACTAATGGACAAACAATGAAAAGTATAGGTATGGATGGAAACATGGCTTACTCCTTTTGTATGTAATTCAATGGAATTATACTATGCTTTTATCATATGGTCAATAAGTTACTATTCAGCTTTGCTGCTATTTTGCCATGCCATTCATAATGTGCCGGAATATACCGATATGCCGGCGGTTTTACTAATAAAAGGAAAGTACCTTGAGAGGAGTCTTATTATGGATTATATTAATGCATTCTGGGTAGGCGGATTAATTTGTGCATTAGCCCAGCTTTTAATGGAAAAAACAAAAATGATGCCCGGACGAATCATGGTGTTACTTGTTTGCAGCGGGGCCGTACTTGGAGCATTCAATTTATATCAGCCTTTCCAGGAATTTGCAGGAGCAGGGGCCAGTGTTCCGTTATTGGGATTTGGAAATGTATTATGGAAGGGCGTTAAAGAATCTATAGTGTCCGATGGGTTTATAGGAATTTTTATGGGTGGGTTTAAATCCAGTGCGGTAGGTATCAGTGCCGCCTTAATATTTTCCTACTTAGCTTCCCTGATTTTTAATCCTAAAATGAAAAAATAGAAAATCGTGATGAGTTATAACGTATCCATTACAAAAGAAAACTATTTCCAACAAAAAAGGTGCCGCATAATAATATTATTATGCTGGCACCTTTATTTATTCATGACAAGTGAGGCTGCTTGCAGGCTCATCTTATTTCATAAGAAGGGAAATGGTATTAATTTTCCGGTTCATCGGCATTATTGTTATTATCTACCGTATTAGCGACACCGGCTTCAGTTCCGGCCTCATTCCCGGTACCGGCCTCCGATTCATCAGGTGTTGTGGTTATACCGTTTAATATGCTGTCCGCAGCTCCGGGTATCTGGTTGGGATAATAAGCTGTTGTTCCGTGAGGGCATAATTCACTGGGCAGTTCATAAGGGGTATCTGCCGTCACACCCTGACTTCCTTCCGGTCTTACAATAAATACCTGTTCTTCCTTGTATGGGCAGGTATCTGCTGCCAGCAGACCTGTTGCGGCACATCTGGCTGCACGAACATGGGTATCACAAACCTCTGTGGGTGCGGTGCCCTTGGCAAAATATTCCGTCCTGACGGTACCTCTGGGATCCTGATCACACAAACCTTCTACGGCCAGCTTACCTGACTTGGTACAGATAACGGCTTTTTCAATGCCGTCGGGCATTGTAAAATCACGGTATTCCAAATTCTCATGAATCCGGGACATGACACTTTTCCAAAGGGTCTTGGTATAATCCCGTTTACCTTTTTCCAATCCGACACTGTTATCATATCCGCCCCATACGGTACAGGTGTAATAGGGGGTAAAGCCGGAAAACCAAATATCCTTATACTCCGAGGTGGTACCTGTTTTTCCTGCGATTGCCATGTTGGGGAAGTTGCATGCGGTTCCGGTTCCTTTAGACACAACATCCTTCATGGCATCAATTAACAAAAATGAGGTTGTTTCTTTGATTACCGTACGTGTCTGGGGAGTATTGTCTATTAGAATATCCCCGTTATGGTCCACAATTTTTGTATAAAAAATTGGTTTGATATAGGTTCCGCCGTTAGCTATGGTGGCATAAGCTGCCGTTAATTCCAGATTGGTTACACCATCGGTGAGACCACCTAAAGCTAAAGATTGGGTAATATCCGAATAGGTTTTACCGTCGTCACCCACTCTTTTACTGACCAGGGTACTGAAGCCAAAGTTTAGTAAATAATCAAAACCCAGCTGCGGAGTAATATCTGTAAGGGTCTTTACGGCTACAATGTTTAAGGACTGTTCGATACCATACCGTAAGGTACAAAGACCCTTGTATGCCTCACCATACCAGTTTGCAACCGGTCTGCCGTCTTCATAGGTAAAGGGAGCATCATCCTGTACCGTGGCTAAGGTCAGACCGGCATTATCTAAGGCGGGAGCATAGGTGGATACGACTTTAAAGGTGGAGCCCGGCTGCCTGGTAGTATTGGTGGCTCTGTTTAAGGTTAAGCTTGCCGCTTTGGTACCGCGCCCTCCTTCGATTGCTTTTACTTCACCGGTACTCTGATCCATAACGACCATGGAAGCCTGAGGCTGTACGGTAAGATTAACATTTTCACCTATTATGGTATCGGTAGTGCTTAATACTTCCTGCTTGTACTGTTCCACACACGCCTGTGCCTCATCCTCGCTGTCAAAAAGTAAATTAAAGGACTTATCTGATTCCTTAAAATGACTTTCCAGCATCTGCGTACTATGATTTACTGTTGATCCGTCTGATTTTTGTACACTTAAATCATAATTAAGATAATATTTGACGTCTTTAGGGTAATTATCTTCATTAGCAAATTCTTCATCACAAATTTTTTGAATTGCGGAATCCTGGGTGGTAAAAATACTTAACCCTCCGCTGTATAATGCGTTATATGCCTGCGTATAGGAGTAACCCTTTTGTTCCTGAAGATCGTTCATTACCTGTTCTGTCAATTCATCTATAAAGGATGAATAAACAGAGGAGGTGGAAATTTCTTCATTGACATTCTGAATTCTTGCATAAACATCATCTGCCATAGCCTCATCATATTCATCCTGTGAAATATATCCCTGTTCCAGCATATTATTTAAGACTATTTTTCGTCTGTCCCTGTTATTCTCAGGAAAACGTAAGGGATTATATTTTGTGGGATTTGATGTAATGGCGGCTATTACAGCAGATTCCGAAATGGATAGCTCTGAAACTTTTTTATTAAAATAGCGGAGGGAAGCTGCCTGAACACCCAGTGTATTTTGTCCTAAATTTATGGTATTTAAATAATTTTCTAAAATTTCGTCCTTAGACATCTGCTTTTCTAATTGTACCGCCAAATACTGTTCCTGAATTTTTCGTTTTAATTTTTCCGTAAATGTCTTTTCTTCCGTCCAGTTACTGAAAACGTTATTTTTCAGCAGCTGCTGTGTTATGGTACTTCCTCCTCCTGAATAATTATCGGTGATTACACCGATACCTGCCCGGAGAATTCCCTTAATATCAATTCCGTTATGTTCATAGAAACGTTCATCCTCAATAGCGACAATTGCATATTGTAAATGCTTCGGTATCTTATCCATGGTTACGTAAATTCTATTGGAATCTGAAGATACCAGCTTTGTAATCTCATTTCCTTCATTATCATAAACAGCCGTAGAATATCCGGAAGGAGATACATCCACATTGGAAATATCCGGAGCAGAATCAATAATACCCTTAATCAGTCCGAATCCCGCAAAAAATCCTATGATACAAATCGCAAGAAAGCATATTAAAAAAAATTTTAAAAATGTCACTCCAAATTTCTTTTTTATTTTAGGGGTTTTGGATGTGAGCTGTTTTTGCTTTCTTTCCGTACCTTTTTTACCGTAATTCATGAAATTGTGCCTCCTTTATCTTCCTATTATACCAAAGAAGTGGAAGTAAATAAAGAATAAAATCTTTTCCCCGATAGACTGTGTTCTATGTATTATTTTAAATTACAATTATAGGTTTGGCAATATTTTCAAATTTATTCAGTTGTCTGTAAAAGAATTAAATGGTATGATAAAAATATCGCAAAATCAGAAAATAAACGATTCCTTTTTTAAATAACAAACATTTTATTTTAAGAGATTCCGCAGTTATTTGTCGTAAATACAATAATATTGGATTTTCATGCGTTTTTTCCTTCTTCTCATTTCGAAAAGCTTTCTATATAATTTTATTTTATAAAGATAAGGGGAAGGTGATGGAAATGAGAGAAATTATATTTACGGGGGAAAGAGCTATTGAAAATGAAGAAGGTAAAAAATATTTATTAAAATATTACATAACAAAGGATATGTGTAATGTGGTTATCAGTCAGCCGATATTTGGAGTGGCCGTTTATAAGTATGACCTTACCTATTGCGAAAGGTTTATGGAGAAGGAAGAAAGCATGGCCATATCCCATTCGATGACTATGGTTAAAAAATTAGTAGACCATCTGATTACATTTAAAATCACACCGGTTTGTTTACTGGAGGTTCTGGATGATTTGATCAGTCAGCAGCTGGAAGACACAGGAGTCATATAAACGAGAGAAAGAGAAAGAAATGGAAGGATATATGCAGGTACCCATTAAAACGGTATACATAGGAAAGGTATCGGAAACCGTAGAGAAAAAATCAAAATTCATAACCACTATAAAACCTGTGAATACGGAAGAAGAAGCGTTGCGGTTCATTGATGAAATAAAAAAAAGGTACAGGGATGCCTCTCATAATTGTTATGCCTATGTACTGGGTATTGGGGATAACCTGCAAAGATGCACGGACGACGGAGAGCCAGGCGGTACTGCGGGGAAACCAATACTGGATGTTTTACTTGGTGAAGGCCTTCACAATACTTTAGCCGTGGTGACCCGTTATTTCGGCGGTACCCTTCTTGGCACCGGAGGCCTGGTGAAGGCATACACAAATGCCGTAAAGGAAGGGTTGAAAGGATGTAAAATTATAGAAAAACAAATGGGAGAGACGATGGAAATTAACGTAGATTATACGGATTTGGGTAAGCTCCAATATACATTGGCAGAAAAAAAAATATCCGTATTAGATACTGTCTATACGGATAAGGTTACCCTTCAAATCATAGCTCCCATTGATAAGTCTGATGAATACAGGGAAGCAGTCATACAAGCCACCAATGGGAAGGTACGATTTAAAATTACGGGAAAACAGTGTTTTGGGCAGACGGATGGTGACGTTATAATTTTTCCTTAATTTCGGCCGGCACGCTTTCTTAAGGTGGGATCTAAAATTTTCTTACGTATTCTTAAATTTTTTGGAGTGATTTCCAATAATTCATCAGTATCTATAAATTCTAAACACTGCTCTAAGGTAAGGTCATTTTTCGGTGTAAGGCGCAAAGCTTCATCTGATCCGGAAGCCCTGGTATTGGTAAGCTGTTTTTTCTTACATACGTTGACCTCTATGTCCTCCGTTTTTGCATTTTGACCGATGACCATACCTGCATATACCTTTTCTCCCGGGCCGATAAACAGGGAGCCCCTTTCCTGGGCATTATATAATCCATAGGCAATGGCTTCGCCTGTTTCAAAGGCAATCAGGGAACCCTGCTTTCGATATTGAATATCTCCTTTATAGGAACCGTAATCATCGAAAACAGTATTCATAATACCGTTTCCCTTTGTGTCGGTTAAAAATTCACCGCGGTATCCGATCAGGCCTCTGGAGGGAATGGAGAATTCCAGGCGGGTATAACCGCTGCCTGTGGGGAACATAGTTTGCAATTCACCCTTACGCTGGCTTAATTTCTCTATTATGATTCCGGTAAATTCATCAGGAACATCAATATAAGCCTTTTCCATAGGCTCTGATAATTTACCCCTTTCATCCTTTTTATATAAAACCTCTGCTTTGCTTACGGAGAATTCATAGCCTTCCCTTCTCATATTTTCTATTAATACGGATAAATGCAGTTCACCTCTGCCGGATACCTTAAAGCTTTCCGTAGAATCCGTTTCCTCCACACGAAGGGACACATCCGTATTCAATTCCTTAAATAACCGCTCTCTTAAATGTCTGGAGGTAACAAACTTACCCTCCTTACCGGCAAAGGGGCTGTCATTAACGATAAAATACATACCAATAGTGGGCTCTGAAATTTTTTGGAAGGGTATAGGCAAAGGAGCCTCCACAGAGCAGACGGTATCCCCGATATGAATGTCCGCAATTCCTGAAATAGCTATGATGGAGCCTATTGTTGCTTCTTTTATTTCTACTTTATTCAGACCCTCGAATTCATAAAGCTTACTGATTTTTACTCTCTTTTGCTTGCTTGCATCATGAGCGTTTACCAGCAGGGCCTCCTGATTCACGTTAATAGTACCGTTATCCACTTTACCAATACCGATTCTTCCTACATATTCATTATAATCAATGGTACTGATTAAAATTTGGAGAGGTTTTTCGGGTTCTCCGGCAGGTGCCGGAATATAGTTGATGATGGTCTCAAATAAAGGAGCCATGTTCTCAGGCTCTTCTTCTAAATTTAAAACGGCATATCCGTTTTTGGCGGATGCAAAAACAAAGGGGCAGTCCAATTGCTCTGCTTTAGCATTTAAATCAATAAAGAGCTCCAGTACTTCATCTATTACATCATTAGGCCTGGCCTCCGGCCTGTCTATTTTATTGATACAAACAATGACCGGCAAATCCAGCTCCAATGCTTTTCTTAACACAAATTTTGTTTGGGGCATGGGACCCTCAAAGGCATCTACTACAAGAATAACGCCATTAACCATTTTAAGTACACGTTCCACTTCACCGCCGAAATCTGCATGTCCCGGAGTATCGATGATATTTATCTTAACATTTTGATATGAAACGGCGGTGTTTTTCGATAGAATGGTGATTCCTCTTTCACGTTCAATATCATTGGAGTCCATGACACGCTCCATGACCTCCTGGTTTTCACGGAAAACGCCGCTTTGCTTTAATAATTCATCGACCAGGGTGGTTTTGCCGTGATCAACATGAGCTATAATGGCAATATTTCTGATATTTTCTCTTTTCATAATATCCTTCCTTCTAAATGTCTACAATTGCGCATAAATACATAACAGGAAAGAATTCCATTACATATATAAGCTTTTTACAATTATTACAGTGTATCACATTTTGTACAGATTACAAGTATATATTTTGGGCAAAACGTATAAATAAAAAAAATTGGTAATTTATGTTCTATAATTTAACTTTTCGGAATATATATTATTATTGAATAAAAATCGAGTATGCATTAAGAGAAAGAGGGAGAAAATAATGGCAGATAAGGTAATTGAAAACAACCAGGTAATGATTATAGGAGAAATTGTAGGTGACTTTATATACAGTCACGAAGTATTTGGAGAAGGATTTTATATGGTCGATGTGTCCGTTAACAGGTTAAGTGATTCGGCAGACCGTATTCCCCTTATGATATCCGAAAGATTAATAGATGTGAAAGGAGACAATACAGGAAAAATCATACAGGCTTCGGGTCAGTTCCGTTCTTATAACAGACATGAAGAAAAGAAAAACAGGTTAGTTCTTTCTGTCTTTGTAAGAGAAATTGAATTTTTGGAAGAGATTACCGACAGTATGAAAACAAATCAGATTTATTTGGACGGCTATATCTGTAAAGTACCTGTTTACAGGAAAACTCCCCTTGGGAGAGAAATAGCCGATTTATTGCTGGCTGTTAACAGACCTTACGGAAAATCGGATTATATACCATGTATTTGTTGGGGCAGAAATGCAAGATATGCATCCACCTTTGAAGTGGGAGGACATACACAGGTTTGGGGGAGAATACAAAGCAGGGAATATATGAAAAGAATTAACGATGAGGAAGTGGAGAAAAGAATCGCTTTTGAAGTTTCCGTAAGTAAATTAGAATATGCTGAAAATTAAATATATAGGTTTGCGGACCGGATGATAGGGGTTTCGATAGGTTATTATAAAAATTGATTGCTAAAATAAGTATCTTCATGATATAATTGTAAGACATATCAGCGAATGTATACTTAGATAAAGCTATGCGAGGTGCGTATGGAGCAGGGAAAAGTACATGTTTACACAGGGGTTGGTAAAGGCAAGACCATGGCAGCTTTGGGTTACGGCATTCGTGCGGCAGGACATGGTAAGATTGTTTTTATTATTCAATTTTTAAAAGAAAAAAATGAAGAAGAAATAGAATTTTTAAAAAGG